>CAIPQX010000093.1 GCA_903867285.1 uncultured Actinomycetes bacterium
CTCCTGCGTTGAAGGTTCTTTCAACAACCTTGCCGCCGGGAACGAGCTTGAGCTTGGTGCGTACGAAAGCCGGGCCCTTACCGGGCTTCACATGCTGGAATTCAACGACGGTCCAGAGCTTGTTTTCAATCTCTAGAGTCATGCCGTTCTTAAGGTCATTTGTAGTAGCCATTGGTGCAGAATACCTGAAGGTTAGATCAACTCTTTCATCGCGATCAGGGCCAACCGGTAAGAATCAGGGCCAAACCCCCCGATTGTCCCGTGCGAAACGCCCGAAATCACCGAAGTGTGACGAAACTCCTCACGCGCTAGCGGATTACTGAGGTGGACTTCTATGAGAGGTAAGACCAACATGGCCGCAGCATCCCGAATGGCATACGAATAGTGGGTAAAGGCAGCGGGATTGAAAATCACCGGATTTCGCTTATCAGCGGCTTCATGAAGCCAGGTGATGATTTCAGATTCGGAGTTGCTCTGCCGGACCTCGACTTCGAGCCCTAGGGCTGAGCCGCTAGTGATGATGAAATCAGATAATTGGGGAAAGGTCATGGTTCCGTAGATCGCCGAATCGCGTAGATCCAATCGATCTAAGTTGGGACCGTTAAGAACCAGGATTTTTGCAGAACTCATAGAAGTATCTTCTCATAGGTGGCGGTTAGGGTGTCGCTACTCGCCGCTTCAATCCAATCCGGTTCTCCAGGTGCGCGCAAACCTATGAAGCGAATTCGACCATCTCGACTCTTCTTATCGCCGGCCATAAGAGCGAGCAGTTCTGACCATTGGTACTCATTCTTGAGTAATACCGTCGGTAGCCCAAACTTCTCCAGTAACTTCGCCAGATGATCGGTATCGCTAGAGCTGAATCCTAATTCGCTCTCACTGAGTATCGCAGCGAAGTGCAATCCAATAGATACCGCCTCGCCGTGGCGTAACGCGTACCCTGATCTCTTCTCGATTGCGTGTCCGAAGGTATGTCCGAAATTAAGAATCTCGCGGAGTTTGCCCTCTTTAAAATCGCCGGAAACCACAGCGGCTTTGACCGCGACGCTCTTTGCGACAAGATCTAGCGCATGCTCACGGACCATTGCAATCGAATCAACGCTATCGAGCAGGGTTAGAATTGATAGATCGCGGATGTAACCAGTTTTGATGACTTCGGCAAGACCCGCAGCAAAATCTCGATCAGAGAGAGTTTGTAACCAACTCATATCGGCGCAGACCGATTGTGGAGAATAGAAAGATCCGACCAAATTCTTTCCGGACCCGGTATTGATTCCAGTCTTTCCGCCGACCGCGGCATCTACCATTCCGGCCAGTGTCGTAGGAATCGCGTACCAGGCTATTCCGCGCAACCAGGTGGCAGCAACGAACCCTGATAAGTCGGTAGTGGCTCCCCCACCGATTCCAACGATGGCATCAGTTCGCCCAAAATCATTTTCTCCTAGGAGATTCCACACGCTTTCGGCTGTTGCGTAATCCTTCTGCGCCTCACCATCCGGGGTGATGAAGAGAATATGATCGTTGGCTTCCGTTAATGAACGCAATTCCGCAGAGGAAGCAATAAAAGCCGGTGCGATAATCAGAACCTTCTTATGCGCAGAGAGAACAGTTTCGAGATAAGAGCGCCACGCGCCTCCAATGTGAACGTCGTATTCGATCTCTGCTTTGACCGTGATTTTATGCATGATGCATCCCCATAAGAACTGATAGTTCGCGCGCGACTTCGTGCGGTTTCTTGTTGTCAGTACGTACTTCGATCTTTGCTAGCTTCTTATAAATGGGCTCGCGCTCCTGCACGATTTTAAGCCACTGACTCTTTGGATCAGTTGCGACCAATGGTCGATCGCCCTTACTCCCTATTCGTAAAAGTGCATTGGATAGCCCTACCTGCAGATAAATAATTTTGGCCGCACTCTTGCTTAATGCCTGCTGCACATCTGGATCCAGAATCGAACCCCCACCCAGCGAGAGCACTCCCGTATTCGAAGCGAGTGCCTTGAGAACAACGGTCCGCTCGATTGACCGGAAACCTTGCTCTCCTTGCGCAGCAAAGATCTCTGGGATGCTGCACCCTTGCTCTGCGACGATCAACGCGTCGGTATCCTCAAAACTAGTCGATAGTTCGCGCGAAAGAGCTTTGCCAATACTGCTCTTACCCGAACCCGGCGGTCCGATGAGGATAGCCTTCTGCATCTACTTAATTTCGAGCGCTTCGATGTAGGAAAGGAAATTGCGACGCGTTTCGGCAACGCTATCTCCCCCGAACTTCTCCAAAACGGCATCGGCCAAAACTAAGGCGCACATTGCCTCTGCGACTATTCCCGCAGCAGGTACCGCACAGACATCTGATCTCTGATTAATGGCTTTAGCCGGCTCACCGGTTGCGACATCAATGGTGTCCAACGCCCGCGGTACGGTGGAGATTGGTTTCATCGCCGCTCGAACTCGAAGAATCTCTCCATTAGACATGCCGCCCTCGGTTCCGCCTGCGCGGTCAGTGCGACGAGTGATTTTTCCGGATGCATCGCGTTCTATCTCATCATGGGCTACTGAACCGCGACGTCTTGCAGTCGTGAATCCATCACCGATCTCAACGCCCTTGATGGCCTGAATTCCCATCATCGCTCCCGCTAGGCGAGCATCTAGCCGTCGGTCCCAATGGGCATGTGACCCTAAACCAGGCGGTAAATCAAATGCCAAGACTTCGATTACTCCACCCAAGGTGTCACCGGCGGTATGAGCAGCATCTATCTCCGCAACCATGGCTGCGCTGGCAATTGGATCGAAAGAACGAACCGGGTCGGCATCTACTGCATCGCGATCTGCATATGAAGGAAGTGCATAGTCCTCTGCGCTTCCGGCGGCGCCGATAGAGAGAACGTGACTCATGATTCGTACGCCAACCGTTTGTTCTAAAAATGCCCGAGCTACTGCACCCAGCGCGACTCGTGCCGCGGTTTCGCGCGCACTCGCCCGCTCCAAGATGGGTCTGGCATCCGTGAAATCATATTTCTGCATTCCAACGAGATCGGCATGACCAGGACGGGGCCGGGTTAATGGAGCATTGCGCGCTAATGCGGCCAGTTCATCTGCTGGGACTGAATCCGCAGACATCACTTTCTCCCACTTGGGCCACTCGGAGTTACCAACTTGAATTGCGATTGGACCGCCTTGGCTCTCGCCGTGACGGACTCCACCGAGAATGGTTACCTGGTCGGCTTCGAAATTTTGTCTGGCCCCTCGACCGTAGCCAAGACGACGGCGGCGCAGATCGAAATCTATCTTCTCGGTCGAAATCTCGACGTGGGCAGGCAGCCCCTCCAATATCGCGGAGAGCGCAGGACCATGTGATTCACCAGCAGTAAGCCATCTCAACATGTGCGTATTGTGTCAGAAACCTTGCCCTCGCCGTCGCTGAAAACGAGTTAATGGATGTGTATAGCTAAAAGTGTTCCAAGAATCAGTGATGGAGCGAAGGGAATCACCGCTTTTCGCGAGATAAGTGCCCATAGCGCCGCGCCGATGCAGGAAAAGGTAAGACCGGATGTCAACACGAGTAGCGAATGCAGATGCAGGGCAATGAGGGTAAAGAGTTTGATATCGCCCATCCCTATTCTCCCGCGAAGTAACCAATGGAGCACGAGTGCTGAGATGAGAGATATGCCAGCAAAGAGGTGGGCCGATCTCTCACTACCTATCGCATATCTTGCGAGATCGATTTCAATCAAAACCCAGAGAACTACGAGAGACGTATTCGGTACGCGATGGTGGCGGAGATCCTCGAAAGAGATCCAAGGCGCTACGAGAAGTAGTGGAAAAGCCAAATGCACCCACGCACATTAACTTTCTCGAAGGCGCCAGCCCTCGCCTTATCCACAGCCTTAGGCGATGTTAGAACGGCCAACCTTAAGCAATTGCGTGCGCAGGGTCTCACGATCAAAGGTGGTTCCTGTGAAGAGCGCAATCTGATCGATCGCTTGTTCTACGAGGAGATCAATTCCATCAAGGGTGTGACTCCCCAGCGCTCGAGCTTTGGCCAACAATGGCGTTGGATACGGCTTGTACAGAACTTCAAAGAGGGTAGGCACAGTGCACTCTAGAGATAGCGCGATGCCATCGCTTGCCCCTGCAGGAACTGTTGAGATGACCAGGTCGTAACCCTCGAGAGAGCGCTCCATTCCAAAGAAATTCAATGCAGAGCGGGTTCCAATGCTGGAGAGCAGTTCGCTTCGTGTCGGCGAACGCAAGAGGAAGTCGATAGTGCCAGCAACTCCGTCAAGAGCGCTCAGCGCGGCTCGTGCAGTTCCTCCTCCGCCAATTATCGCGACCCGCTCCTTTGCTACGCCAGCCAAGAGATGCACAAAGGCAGTTCTATCCGTAGAAGATGCGGCAAAGGTTCCACCCTTCCGCACCAAGGTATTGGCCGAACGCATTTGCAGCGCAGTGGAATCAATGTCGAAACCGAGATCCGCTCCCACTTCCACGATCGTCTCTTTAAGTGGCATCGTCAACGAGAAGCCGGTCCAATCCGCTTCCAGTGCCGTGGAAAAGAATGCACGTGCGTTCTCTGGGGTTAGGTCGATGGCTTCATAACTTCCAGAAACTCCCAGAAGTTTGTATGCCGCGTTATGCAATACCGGAGAAAGACTATGACTCACTGGCGAGCCCAGTACAGCAGCTCTGATCATTTGAATAATCCTATGGAAACATTGTGGTTGTAGAGCGCAACCCAACTTTGAAAGGTAGCGAAGCTATCGGTAAATCGCGTGTCGTGTGGTTTGACTGTTATGAAGTAAAGCCAATTGCCGGGGACTGGATTTAGGGCGGCTGTTATCGATGTGATGGAAGGATTAGATATCGGTGTTGGTGGTAATCCAACATGCAAATAGGTGTTGTAGGGAGAATCGACCTGCGTCGACTTGATGCTCAAACCAATCTCTCCGCGCAGTCCCAGGGCATACTGCACCGTTGAGTTGAGTTGTAGCGGCATCCCAATGCGCAGGCGATTATAAATAACCTGAGCCACCTTGCCGCTATCGGCAGGGTCTGACTCAATTTGGATCATGGAGGCAATCGTCAGCACCTGATAAGGAGTGAACTTTAGGTAACCTGCGCCTAACTTGGTGGCAGAAACTTCCTCCCCAAAACTCTTGAGCATTTGTTGCAGAGCTTCATGGGTACTTGTTCCAGGTTGGAAGGAGTACTGCACCGGAGCCAGCTGCCCCTCTAGAGAGTTTCGTGGATTGGGATAGAAAGGCACAATAGCTTTCAGATCATCCTTCTGGGTCAGCGAAGTGACCAGATGCAACTCCTTCAATATATCCGCTTCGGTAGATCCAGGTAGAACATAGATCGAATCCACGATGCGCTTCTGGTCCAAGAGCTGGATGAGAGCCTCATCGCTGGGAAGTGCGCTCTGTATGAGATGAATTCCTGGAGCGATTCCGACAATGTTCCTTTTGATCATCTTGTCGATAACCGTTGCGGCTTTGGCTACAACGCGTTGGGCTGCAAGGTCATTGGCTATAGCGGTTCCGCTCTCCCCTTGCGTCACCACGATGCGAACGGGTGGGCCGGGATGCCCAGCCGGGTAATCGGAGTTACCGCTATTGATAATAAGTCGTTGCGCAACCATCGTTGCCAGCGCCAAGATCAATATGATAAATATTGAAATTAGATTTCGCTGCTTTCGATTTCTAATCAAGATGGCCCACGATCCTCTCGCGTTCGAGAGCGCTCTCTAAAATGGAGACAGCGGCCATCGCATCGATCTTTGACTTGCTCGACTTAGCATTATGTCCCATGCTCCGTAAATTCTTCGCAGCCGATATGGTGGAGAGACGTTCATCAACAAAATGAATGGGAAGATCTGTCAGGGTTCGCAAGAGATCTGCGAAGGCATGCGCAGCTATCAGTGAAGGATTAGATGCACCCGAGAGGTGTTTGGGTTCGCCTACGACAATATAGATCGGTTCGTACTCTGCGAAGAGGGCGATAAGTTGATCCGCGAGATTGGAATCTGTCGCCAAGAGAGTTGCTACGGGCGAAGCTAAGAGGCCTGAGGTATCGCTAGCGGCCACTCCAATTCTTACTTGGCCATAATCAAAAGCTACTCGGCGGCCGGTCTTCATCGACTAGTTAGAACCTAGCGCTGCCTTTAACTCTGCAATTGCAGCAGCAATCTTTGTGGCATCGCTTCCGCCCCCTTGAGCGAAATCATCTTTGCCACCGCCTCCGCCTCCCAAAATTGCAGATCCGACCTTTACGAGTTGGCCAGCCCTTGCTCCGGTAGCTTGAGGAGATACGGCAACCACCAGAACAACCCGGCCATCGACTATAGAGAGCAATGCAACGACGGCATGCGGGTCTCTATTGCGCAGATCCAGGGCCATAACGCGTAGATCGTCACCAGAAATTCCATCTGCGGCCTGCGTAGCGAGAACCTTGTAAGAACCGATGGCCTCAAAGTTCTTAGCAAGGTCATTGATTGATGCCATGGCTTGTGCCGACTTGAACGTGGCTAATTCTTTTTCGATCGTCTTAACCTTGTTGAGAAGATCAGAAATGCGCTCCGGAAGTTCTTCGACCCGCGCACCCTTGATGATCTCGGTGAGCGAATTTAGAAGCAGGTGTTCACGAGCTAGATAAGAGAAGGCATCGGCGCCGACCAGCGCTTCTACGCGTCGAACTCCAGCGCCAATAGAAGACTCACTGAGTAATTTAACAACACCGAGTTCCGCCGAAGAATGCACGTGAGTTCCACCGCAAAGCTCTTTGGCCCAATCGCCTACGCTAACCACTCGAACCACATCGCCATATTTCTCGCCAAATAGCGCCATTGCACCAATTTCTTTAGCTTTAGCCTGGCTCATCTGCTCTGCAGTCACTTCCAAATTCTCAATGAGCAAAGAGTTGACCCTTGCCTCAACATCGTTAAGTACGCTGGCTGGTACCGCTCCATTCGCCGGGAAATCGAATCTAAAGCGCCCAGGTGCGTTCTCCGACCCCGCTTGGGTCGCGCTCTCGCCCAGTGCTTCGCGGAAGGCTTTGTGCACCATATGGGTCGCGGTGTGAGCGCGCGAGATAGCTTTGCGTCGTCCCTGATCAATCTGAGCAAACAATTGTTGATCCACTTTTACAGAACCAGAAATAACAGAACCGCGATGCACATAAAGCCCCGGCACAGGTGACTGCACATCATCGATTTCGATACGAGAACCATCAGCCAGAGTCAAGATTCCGCCATCGGAAAGTTGTCCGCCGCCTTCTGCGTAGAAGGGAGTTCGGTCCAGAATAATTTCTACATCGCCTTCGTGTACCTCATGGACACTCGCGCCATCGACCATGATTGCGCGAACCTGCGCCTCACCTTCGAGATGTTGGTAACCAATAAATTCGGTCTTACCTGCGGCATCGATAATCTTGCGGTATTCGGAGAGATCGGTATGGCCGCTCTTCTTAGCCTTAGCATCTGCTTTAGCGCGATCCTTCTGCTCTTTCATGAGCCGGCGGAAGCCATCCTCATCAACTTTCAAACCAGTCTCGGATGCCATCTCCAAAGTAAGATCAAATGGGAATCCATATGTATCGTGGAGTTTGAATGCCGTATCTCCCGTAAGAGTTGCACTCTTTGAGTTCTTTGCATCTATCGATGCCAAGTCGAATATCTGTGTACCACTCTTGAGCGTCGATAAAAATGAATCTTCTTCAGCCTCGGTTACTTCAATGAGGCGAACGCTTTTCTCAAGCAGCTCTGGATATTGGGGAGACATAGCGCCGATTGCTGCCAACAAGAGTTCTTTAGAGTTGTGATCAGGTGCTCCGAGGATTCGCATATTGCGAATCGTGCGGCGCATCATGCGGCGCAGAACGTAGCCGCGGCCTTCATTTCCCGGCAAGACTCCATCACCAATAAGCATCATGGAAGTTCGGGCATGGTCGGCTACCACTCGCAGGGAAACATCGCTCTTTGCATCTTTGCCATAAGTGACGCCCGCGAGTTCAGAGGCCTTGGAAAGGATCTGCATCGTGGTATCGATTTCATAAATATTCTCTACGCCTTGTAGTAGAGCAGCGGTGCGCTCGAGGCCCAGACCGGTATCAATATTCTTTGCAGGGAGCTCCCCAACAATCGGGTAATCATCCTTAGAGCCGCCATCGGCACGGATGTTCTGCATAAAGACGAGATTCCAAACTTCCAGGTATCTATCTTCATCGGCGATAGGGCCACCCTCGCGACCGTATGCCGGCCCGCGATCATAATAAATTTCCGAGCAAGGACCACATGGTCCAGCAACGCCCATAGACCAGAAGTTATCTGCCATTCCGCGGCGCTGAATACGCTCCTTCGGAACGCCTACTTTCTTATGCCAAATATCTGCGGCCTCATCATCGTTGAGATACACAGTGACCCAGAGTTTCTCCTCTGGAAAACCAAAGCCACCATCGCTGATCGGTTTTGTGAGGAGCTCCCATGCCATCGTGATTGCACCTTCTTTGAAGTAATCTCCAAATGAGAAGTTGCCGCACATCTGAAAGAAGGAAGCATGTCGGGTGGTCTTACCAACCTCGTCGATATCCAAGGTACGAACGCACTTCTGTACCGATGTCGCACGCGCATAAGGGGCTTTTATCTCACCCAAGAAGTAGGGTTTGAAAGGAACCATCCCAGCGTTTACAAGAAGAAGATTTGGATCGTCAGCGATTAATGAAGCTGAAGGCACAACAGTATGTTTCAGCCCCAGGGCATTGTCGGACTCGAAGAAGCGCAACCATCGCGCTCTAATTTCTGCGGATTCCACCGACTACTCGTGCTCCCGATCGGAACGAGAGAACTTCTTGCCCGCGAAGGCTCCTACGAGAGTTCCAATCACCTTAAGAAAACCGGAGTTCTTCTCCACCAGGGAGGTAATCGATCCAGTCACTTTCTCAGTGAAATTTTCCGCCGTTGATACGATGCGATTAACACTTTTGATGGTCTTTTGGACTTCGTCGATCAAATTGCCGACACGGATGATGGCGTAACTCGCGGCAAAGGCAATGACCAATAGCGAACAAGCCGCAATGATCGTTGCAATTCCTCCGGGACCCATACGTATTAGCCTACCTGAACTTTAGGCTTGGAGCGCTAAATTAATCCTTTTCGGGTACGTAGTCGACGGAAGCTTCTTTCCGTTGCGCGGCGGTAATTGGCGTGGGGGCGCCCGTCAGCGGATCTCCACCGCTAGCTGTCTTAGGGAATGCGATTACCTCGCGAATTGACTCAGCGCCGGTAAGTAGAGCGCAGAGACGATCCATGCCTAAGGCAATTCCACCGTGTGGAGGTGGGCCATAATTGAAGGCCTCAAGAAGGAAGCCAAATTTACTCTTCGCCTCATCGGGAGTTAGCCCGATCACATCAAAGACGCGTTGTTGCATCTTGCGTTTGTGAATAC
>CAIPQX010000094.1 GCA_903867285.1 uncultured Actinomycetes bacterium
CAATGGATACATGGTCGTCAAGATGATTGCTACTGGTGCTCCTGGTACGCACATCATCGACTTCCACCCATTGCTGTACACAAACCAACCATCATTTGCTAACACTCCTTACGGAATGCTCCCAGTTCTCTCATATGACCGGGATTTCCCAGGGTTGGCACTTGGTTATCAAGTACCTGCTTTCCACTTCGCAATCAAGATTGTGCGATAAGAAGTAAATTAACTGAACTAGCCCCGGACTTCATTCAGAGGTCGGGGGCTAGTTTTAATTATCCGAGCTATCGATGCGGGCAACCACCAATTCCAGCGGCCCAGTAAGACCATAACGCTCGGCAATAAGAGGCCACGAACTATGGTGGCATCGATCAAAACCCCAAAGACCAGGCCAATGCCGATCTCTTGCAGGCCTGCAAATCGGCCAAGTGCTAATCCAGAGACAGCGCCGATGAAAATGAGTGCGGCAGAAGTTACGACAATTCCGGTTTGAGCGACACCTTCAGTAATGGCATCTGCGTTTGCGAGGCCGCGATCCTTCGCCTCCTTGATCCGCGAGATGATGAAAATTTCATAATCCATTGATACACCAAAGAGCAGTACTACCAAGAAGACGGCGGCCCAGGCCTCGATCGCATTGAGATGGTAAATACCTAGGACTTTTGCGAATTTTTGATCTCCAAATGCGAGAACTACGATTCCGAAGGTAACCCCGAGCGAAATTAGGTCCAGCACGATTGCCTTGATTGGTAGCACTAAGGATTTAAAGGCGCGCAATAGAAGTAAGAAGGTAATTAGTAAAGCCAAGAGGCCAATCCAAGGGAACGTCCGAGAGAGGACGTGGATGAGATCCAAGCCCTGGGCGGCAGCTCCGCCGATATAGAGCTTTGCTGAATTAGGAAACCCATAGTGGGACAACTTGAGTGCTCGTAATTCCTGGACCAGCGCTTGCGACTGTGGGGCACCAAAGCTGTGTCGACCGATGACGAATATGCGCAGATACCTTTCTGTCGGGTCAACGTAAGGTGGCTTTCCGCCAGCGGCAACAACAACGATCTCTGAGTTCTTCAGTAGAACCGCTGATAGTGCATCGCGCGCTTGGACGATGGCAGCGCTAGAAGCCTCCCCGTCGGCTCCTAAATCAATAAGCAGTTGATTAGGCGTTATAACGCCTGTTCCGACGGCAGCGGTAGCCAGAGAAAGGGCCTTTTGTGACTCTAGCTGGGCTGGTACGGCGGTGAAAGAACTTGGGGTGATATGCAATGAATAGATAGGTAGGGCCAGCCCCACAAGGGCTATGAGGGAGGAAATCGCAACAATAAATGGTCTGCGCGCAATCAACTCTGGCAGCCGACTGAAGACCGCGGTACGCAATTTTGAATCTGATGCTTGGGATTTCAATAGTGAGAGCAAGGCGGGCTGCAAGGTAAATGCTGCGGCGAGTGAAACAAGGGGAACTAGAACCGATGCAACCCCAAGTGATCTAACAAAGGGAATCGGAACCAGTATCAAGGAGGTGAGTGTTATCGCGACCGTCATGCCGGAGAGCGCAACGGTTCTTCCGGCGCTCGCCATAGTTCTGACGATGGAGCCATCTAAATCCTGAGGGGAAGCTGCGTACTCTTTTCGAAAACGGAAGAGGATAAGCAGCGAATAATCGATTGCAAGTCCCAGCCCAATAAGCTCCACAATATTTGGGATGTAGAGAACGACAAGAAATTTTTGCGCGATTAAGTAGATAAGTCCCACGGTGGCTGAGATAGATCCAGCGGCAAAGAGAACAGGAATGAGTATCTGACTCGAAAAGCCCAGCGCCACAATAAGGATTAGAAGTGCGATGAAGAGTCCCAAGAGTTCGCCGCGATGTAAATCATTGGCAAGGATCGGAGTTACATCGCTCTGGATCGCGGGTGGGCCGGTAACGAGAGCGCCGGATAGTCCTGCATTCTTTAGCGCCGTGCGTAGCCCATCGGTATAACTAGCGGCCTTAGATAAAGATAGTGAAGAATTTATATTTACATAGAGCGTCCCGCCGATGGCTTTCTCCTGAGTGACAATCCCTGTGGGAATTGCGGTGGCGGCTATTGCGATGCGATCTTCGAAGCCCTTTAACTCCGTGGCGCTGGCGCTCTTGAAGGGGTAGATAACAGTGAAAGTTCCTTCAATATTCTCATGAAAGTGTTGGGTTAGCATGACATCGCTATGTTCGGATGCGGAGCCGGGAATAGTTAACGCGATGGTGAGATGTGAATTCAATTTTGTGCTGCTAAATGCCCCGAGAGCTAAGGCGAGCAACCAGAGCGCAATTACAATTCTGCGCTTTCTGATTATTAGCCGAGTCCAGTTATCTAGCACAGTGGAATTCTAAGGGAAAACCCCCCTCTGTATAATTTACATAGGGGAAAACCCATGTCTAGCAGGGTTTGTGACCATTTCATTGCGCGCCACACGCCGCATTTGTGTAACAATGCATAGTGAACAAAATGGTTAGTAGAGATGCCGAGAGGATGCCCTCGCCTAAGTTGTCCACTGTCGAAATTGAATTGCTGAAGTACATCTCCGCTGGGCTCTCTAATCGTGAGATTGCCCGCTTAAAAGGGGTGAAGGTCAAGTCTTGTGAGAATGCAATTTCGCGTGTAGCCAAGAAGCTAGATGTTCGACAGTCACCTACTACGAACCAGCGGGTGCTCTTAGTGAACCTTTTCGCAACTCTTAAGGTCGAATAGTTTTACCAATTTAGATCAGCTTTTAGGCTGCCTAGGTATTCTCTTCCATCATTCTGGCGAGCGCCATCAAATCACGCTTCGATAGCCCAACGGCATCAACATTGCTGACGCTATGAATCTTTGTAGATCTACCATCATGGCTATTTGCTAAATGGTTCATGAACTGACTGAGAATGACATTCTTACGCTTGCCTTGTCCGACGATATATACCTCTTCGGCGCCTCGTAAGCTCCGAGTGATTCTTTGGCTGTAATTAGGATTCAAATTCGCCGTAATCTTGTCGAGGAATCTTTGTTGCATCTGTCGCGGACTAAACCGGCGACCGGTGAAAGTCGTTGGGAAAGCGCTGCGGGCATAAATCGTCTGCGGGACGGTGCGGGCGCTAAATTCGCCCTTCCAGATCTTGGTGTGGGTACGCGAGATAACTACGAAAGCCTTACGCTCACCGCTCTCAATTCGATCCATATTAACCTCCGCCAAATCCCACCTTTGGGAATAGGGAAATTATCCACGAAACTCACAAAAAAAACACAAAAAAGAGAGGGTTTTGAGATTTTTTGACCGATCAGGAACTGGAGAGGCGAAATCACCACTCGGTGGGCTACTCGGCGTCGGCTAAGAGTCGAGTAAAGAGCCTCTTTACTGTGGCTTCTGGGAAATCCGTGAATCTGAAGTAGCGCTGCCAACGGACCTTCTTGGCAAAGCCAGGGTGGAGACCCTCGGCATAATCCATAAAATTATTTACCCCACTCCAACGTCCGATTCCACCTCCCACCAAGTAAATCCGGTCGAAACCCGCCAAATGCTGATAAATGCGCTCGCAGTAGTGCTCATTCAAGCTCGGTTTCATCCAACCAACTAAGAGGTGGAATCCAACTTTTGAATTGCGGGAAGAGTCCCTGCTGTCGTAATTCGAAGTTGGGGCAGCCCCGCCGGTGGCTCTGACCGTTGGTCTAGAGCGTGGGTCATAGATGACAAATGGCTGGGCGTGCTTATCAAATTCACCTTCCCAAATTTGAGTACGGGTTTTACCAATGACTACAAAGAGCGGCACATTGGCTGGGGAAGCACTCTCCATCGAAATTCTCCAATTTTTTGAGGATATTTGTAATCTGAATTATGCCATCTGGCTGAACAGGTTACCCCTCAAGAGGGCAATTAATGCTGGTGGTAGCACTAGTTCCTTCTAATTTCCTTGGAATACCTTTAGTCGGCTCTGGAAAGAGAGGATACTGAAATCTATAAGGGAATAGTTGATAGAGATGGGATATGAGTAGACACACTAAAAAAGAAATAGCGTTAGTCGCATTTGATGGTTCACCGTCTGCAGTCGCAGCTCTTACCTGGGCCGCCCAGAAGGCACCGCTACTCAACATGGAAATTGAGGTCGTCAATGTCTGGGAGTATGCCGAAACCTCGCTAGATGTGGCCGGGGTGGGATTTGGCTCCGGCGGATATGTCGGTGAGTCTGATCCGCAGATCTGGTCCCAGCAGATCCTTAAGGATGGCGTTTCATTGGTTTTCGGGGCCAGCGCTGATGGAATTAAGCGAACATCGGTCGAGGGAGGCACAGTTCGTACCCTTGTTGAGTTATCCAAGCGGGCGGAACTCTTAATCATGGGCTCGCGGGGGCAGGGCAAGCTCGCCGATCTGCTTTTAGGCTCAGTTTCTGAGAGTTGTTCTGCTAAATCTAAGTGCCCGGTGGTGATAGTTCACGCCTCCGCCTAATCTCTTTAGGATTACGACATGACAACCCGAATCTCGCACTTTATCAATGGCCAAATATGGAACGGAACGAGCGAGCGGACCGCCCCCGTTTATGACCCGGCCACTGGAGTCGCTGGCAAGGCCGTTGATCTTGCTTCGCGCGCCCTAGTTGATAGCGCTGTCGCAGTTGCAAACGCTGCATTTAAAGAGTGGCGAGATGTTTCGCTCACCAAGCGGATCCAGATCCTCTTCTCATTTCGTGAGCTACTGAATGCCCGCAAAGGTGAGCTCGCTGAAATTATCACGGCTGAACACGGCAAAGTATTGAGTGATGCGCTGGGCGAGATTACACGCGGTCAAGAAGTTGTCGAGTTTGCC
>CAIPQX010000095.1 GCA_903867285.1 uncultured Actinomycetes bacterium
ACTGGCGGCAAGGCAGCATCAGGTCGTCCAGAACTTATGGGAATCACGAAGGCATCTCTTGCAACCGAGTCATGGTTGTCAGCGGCTTCCTTCCAAGAGACCACAAAGGTTCTTACCGATGCAGCACTCGCCGAGAAGAGCGATCCACTGCTCGGTCTCAAGGAGAACGTCATTATCGGAAAGCTCATCCCTGCTGGTACTGGACTTGCTCGTTATCGCAACGTGCGTGTTGAGCCAACAGAGGAAGCAAAGGCTGCGGTTTACGCTGCTTACGATGAATATGACTTCACTCCATTTGAGGCACAAGGCTCTGGTGAAGCAATTCGTTTGGATGACATCGAAGTTCGATAAATCTAGATTACAAAAGAAAGGCCCCGCACTTAATTGTGCGGGGCCTTTCTTATTTGGAATTACTTTTCTTTGGCTGTAATTTCTGCAGGGTCAAGGCGGTTTGCGCCGAACGAGTTAACGGGCGCATCTGTTGGATACCCAATCGCAAGTCCCGTTAGCAAACGGTAATCGCTAGAAACTTCGAACTCTTTGCGAACGACATCATCCCAAATGGCAACGGCACCTTGGGCACATGTACCAAGTCCATGCGCGTGTGCGGAAAGCATCAAGTTTTCCATCATGAGGCCGGCATCTGATGCAGACCAGATTCCCAAACTCTTATGAATGTAAATGAAGAGTTCGGTTGGCGCTCCAAAGAACTCGTAGTTCTTGGCCCATTCAGCATCACGTGCCTCACGGTTGCCGCGCTCAACACCTAGAACTTTGTAAAGTTCGGCGCCGATGCGATGCGCACGTGGCTTTAATTCTGCGACATATGGCTTTGCCATCTTGCGATTGCTGGTGGGTAAGCCGTAGCGAGAGCTAATGAGCTTGATTTTGGCTAGTAAATTACCGTGACGTCCAATAGAAAGTGCATCCCAGCGATCGAGGAATTCTTTGCTGATCCGGTCGCGAACATCTCCAGATGCAACCGCAATCTTGAAGGGGCGAGTGTTGGACCAACTGGGAGCCGTCATCGCATCTACTAAAAGTTGATCGAGGATTTCTTGGGGGACAGGTTTATCTTTTATGAAATCTCTCGTGCTACGTCGTGACGCCAAGAACTCTGAAATGGCATGAGCATCCAAATTACTTTTATGGGAGGGCATTAACTTTGTATTCCTTAACCTAGATGTTATTGGTGTGTGTAGACCACAATTCCTGCGGCTATAAATTGCAGAATGAATGCTGCGGCGGTGAGAGCATGGAAGAACTCGTGGAATCCAAACCAGGTTCTTGAGAAATTAGGTTTTTTGAGTCCGTACACAATTCCGCCGAGTGAGTAGCAAAGACCGCCGAGTGTGATGAGGATGAATACTGCGACTCCGCCGTGTTGCCAGAACTCTGGCAAGAAGATAACTGCCGCCCATCCGAGTATCAGATAGAGAGGTACGTATAACCATCGAGGAGCGTTGAGCCAGAGCACGCGCATGAGCGAAGTGAGAACCGCCCCACCCCAGACAATGGAGAGAAGGACGATGGCCTGCCCGGTATTGAGTAGAAATATGGCAAATGGGGTGTAAGTACCAGCGATTAAAACGGTGATATTGGCGTGATCGATGCGGCGCCAGACCTCTTTGGTCTTGGGCTTCCATCCCACGCGGTGATAGAGGGCACTTCCGGTGAAAAGGGTCACTGCGGCGAGGGTAAAGATGCCTAAAGCGATCCGCCCGCGGAGTCTGTCGGCCAGGGCGACCAGAACCAGGCCGGCCACGAGGGAGACTGGGCTCATAATCAGGTGAATAAGACCGCGCAGGCGTGGCTTTTCCGCTGCCGGAGGCTTATCAAGGAGCTGACTCATCGGGCCAGCCTACGCCGATATAGGGAAAAAGGGGCTTCGGCGTGTCGAAGTCAAGGCGGGGGAGAGCAGGTCTATAAGGGGCTCGTTTTGACCTTTTTGGGCTTGGCAAGATACCTTTCTCCTCTGCTCCTTTGAAGAATCGAGCTACCTCCGCACTGCAATTATTGCAGCGCAAACTTACGAAGTTGGGCAACACACCCGACCGCGTGGGTCGGAGAAATTAATTACGAACTGGAGACCGAAGTGCCAACAATTCAACAGCTGGTCCGTAAGGGTCGCGCTGAGAAGTCATCAAAGACAAGCACTCCTGCACTTAAGGGGAGCCCGCAACGTCGTGGTGTCTGTACT
>CAIPQX010000096.1 GCA_903867285.1 uncultured Actinomycetes bacterium
AAGAGTTTCTCACCGAATCAGTTTTGACCTATATCAAGGAGCGTGGCCTCTATGGCAGCAAGTGAGCAAGTTCGAGCGTTAACCCAGAAAGCCGCCGAAGTCATCAACGAGAAGTTGGGCCTCGATATCGTTGCCATCGATATGACCGAGCAGATGGTTTTATCCGAAGTCTTTCTGATCGCCACCGCCGCTAACGAGCGTCAGGTCGAAGCGATTGCCGATGAAGTCTTCAAGAAGTTAGCGGAAATAGGCGAGAAGCCGATCCGTCGCGAAGGCAAGGGCCAGTGGGTTCTGCTCGATTATTCCGACCTCGTCGTTCATATCCAATCGCAGGAGCTCCGCAGTTATTACATGCTCGATCGCCTCTGGAATGACTGCCCGCGTTTGCCTTTAACACTTGATGAATTAAGATAGGACATCTTGAGCGGGGTTAAACCCGCTCAATTACCAAATTGGGGCTGTGGCGCAGCTGGTAGCGCACTTGCATGGCATGCAAGGGGTCAGGGGTTCAAATCCCCTCAGCTCCACGTTAGAGATTAATCAAGAAGGACGTAGATATAGCCACCGATCGAAGCATCTACTTTTCCCGCGGCTTTTCCCGACAGAGTTGAAACGGCGCCGCCAGCATTACCGCCCATCGATCCCGTGCTGGAAAGCGCTGAGATAAGAAAGAGGCGCTGCCCCATTTGGATGCTGTTGATGAAATCCAAAACATTGGTGTATTGGCCCGAAGCGGTAATTTGAATGGGGATTACAACAAAATTAGCCGACGTAATTTTAGGGTTGCTCTGTGGGGACGACGGCTCCTTGATTCCATCGTCAGAGGGGGGTGGAGCACTCAGAGTGTATGGTTTGGCATCGCTGACGATTAGAGATTTAATAGTTGTTTTGTGGGCATTTGCCATGGAATTCACTTCTGAAATGAATGCTGAAATATTTGCGCTGGGTGGAACTGAAATGGAGAGACGATCAAGCTGGCTCTTGAGCGGACCAATGTTCTGAAAATCTGCTTTCAATTTAGTGAGGAGCAATTGATTCTTGGCGTTAAGAGCTAAAACATTTGCGTGATCCTTATGCACATTAGATACGATGCTCAATTGCGGCGCAATCTCCAGAAACCAACCGCCACCAATAATCGAAATAAATAATACAAAGGCCCCGATGGCCAGCGATTTACTCTGACTCATGGTCGTCCGCCTGCGAGAGAATATCGTTCAGAGAATGCAACCTCATCGATATGCATCGTGATATTTACTGAATATGAACCAGACTCATTCCTTGTCATCGAACCCGGAGAGGCATCCACAAATCCGGGGAGTGTGGCCAGGGATTTAAGCCAATCGGGTACCCGTGGAAGAGTGGAACTTGTTGCAGTGAAGTTTAAGGTTGCAATTCGTTCACCCTGCAGCGACGAAACAGGTTGTAGATAGCTTGAAAAGGGGGTGGCGGAATCGATATTGACGGAATCCACGGTGACGTTGCTTGGAAGCGTCGCTTGTACCTCGTTGAGATACTTGTGCCAATTGATCTCTGTGGAAATTCCCACCTCTTGCGCCGCCTCAATAAGACTTATCTTCGCTTTGACCTTCTCCACTTCGAGGAATCCTTGCTGCTGTCGCGCAAGCGCCTGAGTTTCGAGCTGGGCTATTCGGAGCTCTTCTCGCGCTTGATTAGCCTGCGCTTGCACGAGAGTTGCAGCTCCGGAAACGATGAGCGCGAGAAGAAATATCCCAATGCTTATTCGGCGACGCAGAACTCTTCCCCTGCGTTTGATCCGCAGTTCTGGTGGCAGAAGATCAATAGTTGGATCCCCGCCCAGAGAGAGGGTTGGGCTCTTTCGTTTGCCAATCATGGGGCGCTCCTGAGAGCTAGTCCGAGCGCAACTGTCATCGTTTCATCCACGCAGAAAACTTCAGAGTGCTTTTTGTGCGAAACAGTGAAGGTCGAAAAGGGATCGACGGGGGACCATTACCTACCAATCTGCAATGGAAAAGGCGCACGACTTACCTGGCCTCATCGGTCTCTTAAAGGGATTTGACCCGGGGTCAACGATTGCGCGTAACGTTAATAGCCCGATTGACTTTGGGGATTCCTACTCTTCGCAGGCCCGCTAATGGCGACCACGGAATCTTTTACCTACGTCGGACGAAATTCCGCTGGGAAGGTAATCAAAGGTTCGTTATATGCAGCGAATGAAGCGGCTGTAGTTTCTCGCTTAGCGAGTATGTCTTTATCACCAATAACTATTGCGAAGGCCGCGGAGAACAAAGGTCTTAGAAGAGAGATATCGGTTCCGGGATTTAAAAAGAAGATCAAACTAAAACATTTGGCCATCATGAGTAGGCAGATGGCCACGATGATTGGAGCGGGACTCTCGATCCTGCGATCGTTAGATATTCTTGCTGACCAGACCGAGAATCGCGCTCTCGCCAAAGTCATCAGCCAAGTCCACGATGATGTAGAGACTGGGATGTCGACATCTGATGCATTTTCCAAACACTCGCAGGTTTTTCCTCTCTTGATGGTCAGCA
>CAIPQX010000097.1 GCA_903867285.1 uncultured Actinomycetes bacterium
AGGTCTCTTGTGAGCAAACAAAAGCCGAGCCGTATGTCCTTTATTGGTCGCGATATGGCGGTCGATCTAGGTACTGCTAATACGTTGGTCTATGTCCGCGGACGTGGAATTGTTCTCAATGAGCCCAGCGTGGTTGCCGTTAATCAAGACACCGGGGCGATTCTCGCCGTCGGAATTGAAGCCAAGCGCATGATTGGTCGTACCCCTGGGAATATTGTGGCTATCCGTCCTCTCAAAGATGGCGTGATCGCTGACTTTGATACCACCGAGCGGATGCTCCGCTACTTCATCCAAAAAGTCCATCGTCGTCGCTACCTCGCAAAGCCACGTATCGTGGTCTGTGTCCCATCAGGAATCACTGGTGTGGAACAACGCGCGGTTAAAGATGCTGGTTATGCAGCTGGCGCTCGCAAGGTTTACATCATTGAAGAGCCAATGGCCGCCGCGATTGGTGCAGGCTTGCCGATCCATGAGCCAACCGGGAACATGGTTGTAGATATTGGCGGAGGAACCACGGAAGTTGCCGTTATCTCCCTGGGCGGAATTGTTACCGCACTCTCAATTCGTATTGGCGGAGATGAACTCGACCAGGCGATTATTGATTACGTAAAGCGCGAGTACTCGTTGCTACTCGGTGAGCGCACCGCTGAAGAGATCAAGATGGCTATCGGTTCTGCTTATAAGTTGCCAGGCGAACTCGATGCAGAAATTCGCGGTCGCGACCTTGCTACAGGCCTGCCAAAGACGATCTTTGTATCAGCCGAAGAGATTCGCAAAGCTCTCGAAGAGCCGGTCAATCAAATCATTAACGCCGTGAAGAGCACGCTCGATAAGACTCCACCGGAATTAGCAAGCGATCTCATGGATCGCGGAATCGTGCTTACAGGTGGTGGTGCACTTCTACGTGGACTTGATGAGCGCCTGCGCCATGAAACTGGAATGCCGGTTCATATCTGTGATCGCCCACTCCAAGCGGTCGCCGAAGGTTCTGGAAAGTGCGTTGAAGAGTTTGAGGCCCTAGAAAAGGTCTTGATCTCCGAACCACGTCGTTAATTAGTAGAGACTATTCTTTAAAGGAGATCTGTGGCACGAGGCGGCGGTAATCGATCTCGGTTACTGCTCGTCATTTTATTAGTCACGGCTCTCTTCTTTATCACCCTTGATCTACGCGGGGTTAGCCTCACCAAAGGTTCGCGATCGGTAACGCAGACGATTCTCTCGCCAGTACAGCGGACGGTCTCGACAATCTTTTCACCGGTAGGCCGATTCTTCGGCGATGTAAAGAATTTCGGGAAGACAAATGCCGAGCTAACACAAGCACTCGCTGCCAATAAGTTGTTGAAGAGCAAACTGGCGGCGAACTCGGATAGTAAAGGCCAACTCGCTCAACTCAAGGCTGTTCTAGATCTAGCCGGTCGCGGAAATTACAAAGTAGCCGCAGCCCGCGTGATCGCTCGAGGATCCGCATCTAGTTTCTCCCAGACCATAACGATCGATGCTGGAAGTTCGAGTGGAATTCGTTCCAATATGACGGTGATCTCGCAGAATGGTTTGGTGGGAGTCGTTAAATCTACGACCAGCTCGACAGCGATTGTTATGTTGATGAGTGACCCAAGTTTCAAAGTTGGAGTTCGCATCGCACGTAGCCAAAGTGTTGGCGTCCTCTCTGGTCTGGGCTCGACCGAATATTCTCTCGTGCTCTTAGATCCATCCGGAACGATCAAGACAGGTGACATCCTGCTTACAAATGGTTCCGAAGGAAATCGACCATTTGTGCCCGGTGTTCCAGTCGGCGTGGTCGTGGGCGCAGATAATTCAGCAGCTTCATTGACGCAAACTGCCACTGTTAATTCGTATGCCAACCTCAACGACTTAGGTGTTGTGTCAGTTGTGCTGAGCGCACCAACTACGGCGCCAAGTCGACCTCTTCTACCTACGCCGAATCCAACGGTTACGGTCTACGTGACGCCCACGCCTTCACCAGTGCTTTCGCCAACGCCATCTGCTAGTCCCACGAAGAAGAAGTAGATGAGCCCAGTTCGAATCATCTACACCCTTGGTTTCTTCTTTATTCTCTTTGTGGTTCAAGAGTCTGCCGTTTCTCTCGTCCACTTTCCTATCTCAGGTTTCTCTTTATATCTCGCCCTCGCTATCTCGTTGATTGCATTTGAGGATCACAATGGCGCAATCGTTACGGGCTTTTTGGCGGGGATAGTTTTGGATCTCTCTCCGACTTCAAATGCTCCCTTCGGACAGTGGGCGCTGATCCTTACCTCCGTCGCCTTCCTATTCGCGGTAAATCGCGACTCGATCGCGGATGTAACCTCCTCGCCAATCACATTTGTCATCGTTGTTGCGGGGGGAGTCACACTCGCCCTCATCGCCTACCTCTGCTTTGGAGCCCTGCTGGGCGAAGAAAATGGGTCGTTGGGGCACGACGCGACTGTCCTCGGAGGAAACTTGTTGTGGACCGTAATATTCACACCCATGTTCTTGCCAGCTCTCCGTAAAGCGCACGAGTACTCCTTAACAGCGCGGGAGCGATAATGAGTCAGCGCTCTCGTCTCAACTTGGTTGTTGTTCAGGTATTGGTCCTCTCCTTAATGCTGGCGATGCTGGGCAGACTCTTCTATCTACAGGTGGCGGCGGGGTTGAAGTATCAAAATGCTGCGGTCAATATCACCAGTCGAGATATCGTCACGCCTGCTGTTCGTGGAGCAATCGTCGATGACACGGGATTACCCATGGTGATGGATCGCCCCGGAATGGTTATCACCGTTGACCGCAGCGCACTGGCCAAGATGCCAGATAAGGGACAAGCTCTCTTAAAACGCGTTGCCACATTGATCGGAATTAAGTACAGCGATCTCTATGTTCGCACTCGCCTCTGTGGAGAAATTACCTCCGGCCCGAAGGCGGGTTGCTGGAATGGCACGCTTTATCAGCCGATACCAGTTACGAAAGAAGCTACGCAGGCGCAAGCTCTCAAAATTTTGGAAAATCCCGATACCTATCCGGGGGTAACTGCAATCCCGGTTCCGATTAGAAGTTATCCATCTCTCGCCGGAGAAAATGTGGCGCATGTTCTTGGATATGTTGGCTCAGTAACATCTGCAGATTTACTCAATACCAGTAAGAAGTATTACCAGAATGAAACTATCGGTAAGACGGGTTTGGAATATCAATACGATAAATATTTACAAGGTTCACCGGGAGTTAAAACCGTTATCGTG
This sequence comes from uncultured Actinomycetes bacterium, assembly GCA_903867285.1. Lineage (GTDB taxonomy): Bacteria > Actinomycetota > Actinomycetes > Nanopelagicales > Nanopelagicaceae > PALSA-747. Next base: position 3,234 of record CAIPQX010000097.1, read on the forward strand.
GATCGCACTGAAAACATCACGAGTACTTCAACGACCACACAACCAGTAGCCGGCAACAATCTCGTTACCAACATCAATGCAAAGCTACAAGCCGTTGCTGAAAAGGCGTTGGCGAGTTCTGTGATGAGTGCACGCGCGCAGGGCTATCGCGGTGATTCAGGTGCAGCGATTGTGATGGATGTACACACTGGTGCGGTACTTGCTATGGCTTCTTATCCAACTTACGACCCCAATATTTGGCAGAAAGGTTTGACGACGGCACAAGCAACTGCTCTCTTTAGCGAAGCAGATGGCGTTCCTGCACTTTCGCGCGCTATAGACGGAACGTATGCCCCAGCGTCTGCTTTCAAAGCACTTTCGGTAGTTGCGGCATCGCACGCCGGTTATAACTTAAATTCAAACTTTGCCTGCCCTTATTCTATAAAATTTGGAAACCAGACCTTCCACAATGATGACACCAAAGTTCAGGGGACCATGTCACTTCAAACTGCGATTGCGGTCTCGTGTGACACCATCTGGTATCAAATTGGCTACGATCAGTGGGTCAAAGATGGAGGGTTGCGACCTAATAACAATCCAAATGACTTCTTCTTCAAAAACGCTTCTCTCTTTGGCGTGGGCAAGCCAACGGGAATTGATCTCCCTTCAGAAGCTTCGGGGCGGTTACCAGATCGCGCTTGGAAGTTGGCGTACTACAAAGCAAATAAGAATTTTTACTGCAACTATGCAACGAGGGCAAAGCCATCTGACCTCACTCCATATTTGATTGCGATCGCAAAAGAAGATTGCACTGATGGTTATATAGTGCGCGCCGGTGATGCCATCAACTTCGCAATCGGTCAGGGTGATGTTCTGATGACGCCCATTCAGATGACCGATATGTACGCCGCGGTGGCCAATGGTGGAACGCTCTACAAGCCAGAGGTTGCGCGCGCGGTTGTTAATCCCGATGGCACCGTACTTCAGGAGTTCGCACCGCAGGTCACTGGCAAGATTCCATCAACGAGTAGCACCTTGGACTTCTTGCACGCCGCACTCCGCCAGGTCGCCGTATCCGGTACCGCAGCTGGGGTCTTCGGCAATTATCCAATCCAGGTAAGCGGAAAGACTGGTACGGGGCAGGTCCAAGGCCGAAATGCAAATGGCTCCGCAAAGGATCCGACATCCTGGTTCGCTTCGTACGCCCCTTCAAACAAACCTGAATACGCTGTTGTCATGATGGTGAGTCAAGGTGGCTATGGCGCCGGAACTTCTGCGGTTGGCGTTAAAGATATTTATAACGCACTCTTCGGCGTAACTGGAAATACTGTTGATCCCGCCAAAGCAATTTTCCCAGCAGGTGCACCCCCAAAGTCCATTCCCGTTATCGATACTAAGAATGCAAAGTTGAAAACGCCATGACCATCTTCCGCCCACAATCTCGAACCCATCGGTTGCTGCGAAATGTCTCGGGATATGACCGCTGGCTCACCTTTGCCGCAGTTGGTCTACTGGGATTTGGAACGCTCCTTGTTTATGCCGCAACGAAGAACTGGTTTGCTTCTCAGCACCTTGATCCCCAGTATTACTTGAAACGCCATGTCATCAATATTTTGATTGGTGCCGCGATGTCCTATGCAACCACCCTCATTGACTATCGCATGCTGCGCGCCTACACCCCGATTGTCTGGGGACTTGGAGTTCTGGGATTGATTGCAGTTCTGACTCCCGGAGTAGGTTCAACGGTCAACGGTGCCAAAGCGTGGATCGCTTTACCTGGAGGTTTTCAAATACAACCAGCCGAATTGGCCAAGATTTCAATCATTCTGGGAATGGCAATGATCCTTGCCGAGCGAAATGGGATTGGCGCCGATCCATCGGATAGAGATGTTGTTAAAGCCCTTGGTGTAGCAGCGGTTCCAATTGCACTGATTATGTTGCAACCAGATTTGGGAACTACTTTGATTATTAGCGCGGCGATAGTGCTCATGATCGCGGTCTCTGGCGCTCCTTCGCGTTGGGTTGCCGGATTACTACTCCTCGCCCTCCTCGGTGGATTCGTCGCAGTGAAAGCCGGAGTCGTCAGTCAATACCAGATTAAGCGCCTGCAATCATTTGTGAATCCGAGCGCCGATCCGCAACTGAGCGGTTATCAATTACGACAAGCCCGCATCACAATCGGTTCGGGTGGAATTTTGGGGAAGGGTTTATTTAATGGCCCGCAGACCAATGGCAGATTTGTTCCCGAGCAGCAGACCGACTTCATATTTACGGTAGCCGGCGAAGAGACGGGATTCCTGGGTTGTGGGATGATGCTGCTCTTCTTTGGCCTATTCTTCTGGCGAGCGTTCTTGATCGCCCAGAGAACCAACGACCTCTTTGGCAGGCTTGTTGTTGTAGGGGTAATAGCCTGGTTTGCGCTACAGACCTTTGAGAATATTGGAATGTCGATGGGGCTCATGCCCATGACGGGCGTTCCGCTGCCCTTCATCTCGTACGGAGGCTCCTCTATGTTTGCCACCTTGATTGGTTTTGGGCTGCTCCAGAACGTCCATTTACGCTCGCGGTAGCGTCAAATTGGCTATCGGCCGCTGATCTGCGATACTTATAACAAGATTTCAGTCCTTCAGCGCGAATCGTCCGCCGCGAAGACCCGATATCCCGAGATTTTAGTTTTATGTCAGGTTTTTTTAGAGCATTATTTAGAAGAGGATTTGTTTTATGGCGCCAGAGCCAAAGAAATCGCGTAAGCGCGCGGCTAAACCCGCAGCGACCAAGAGTGAAGCCCCAGTAGAAGTATCTGCTGACTCCGCTTCCACCCCAGAGAGCGGGCAAAGTAAGCCGCCAGCCAAACGGTCTGCTAAAAAAGCCGTCGCCGAGGTGCCTACCGAGGTAGTAGCACCCGCCAAGGTCAAGAAGGCCACCACACCCGTTCCAGTCCCACTCTTTCAAGAGGCACCCACCGAGGTAGCCCCGCCGAAGAAGGCGCGCGCTCCCAAGGCCGCACCAAGCGAAGGTGAATCTTCAACTCCAACATCCCCCAGCGAGAGCGAAGAGCAAGAGCAACGTCGCCGTCGCCGCCGTGGAGGTCGAGGCCGCCGTCGTCCTACCGATGACTCCGCCGCTGAAGGTACTTTGAATGAAGATGGTGAAGCGCTAGATCCAGATGCTTTGGATGGCGAAGAAGAAGTTCTCAATGCCGATGGGACTACGCATCGTCGCCGTCGCCGTCGCCGCGCAAAAGGTGAAGGCGTCGAAGCTGGCGAGAGCGTTGATGAGGATGGCGTCGTTACCGTTGTAAAGGTTCGCCCACCACGGGAGAGCTCACCAACGCGTACTGAACGCACCTCTCGGAATACTCGTGACCGCGATCGAGATCGTGGGCGCAGTCGCGATAGTCGCGATAGTCGTGACCGTCGTGATCGAGATGATCGCGCACCTCGTGACTTCACTCGCCGCCGCGGAACCATCATCACCGAGCAAGAGTTCTTGGCTCGTCGTGAAAATGTGGATCGCGAAATGCTGGTTCGCCAGACCGGTGACCGTACTCAGATTGCAGTACTTGAAGACAAGATCATGGTGGAGCATTACGTCAATCGAAATAGCAATATTTCCTATGTCGGCAACGTTTACCTAGGTCGCGTCCAAAACGTTCTTCCTTCGATGGAGGCTGCCTTCGTTGATATCGGTAAGGGGCGAAACGCTGTTCTCTATGCCGGTGAAGTGAATTGGGATGCCGCTGGCATCGCCGAAGGACAGACCCGCAAAATTGAGCATGTACTCAAGACTGGCCAATCAGTATTAGTTCAGGTAACCAAAGATCCAATTGGGCAGAAAGGCGCGCGTTTAACCTCGCAGATCTCGCTCCCTGGTCGCTACCTGGTTTATGTACCTGGCGGAGCAATGAGCGGAATTAGCCGTCGTCTCCCCGATCAAGAGCGCAGTCGTCTCAAGTCGATTTTGAAGAATTTGATTCCAGAAGAGGCCGGCGTGATCGTACGTACCGCCTCCGAGGGAGCAACTGAAGAAGAGCTAGAGCGCGATGTAATTCGCCTCAAGGCGCAATGGGATGACATTCAAGAGAAGTCTGAAAATCCTTCTACGACTGCCCCATCACTTCTTTATAGCGAGCCAGATCTCACCGTTCGCGTCATTCGCGATATCTTCAATGAAGATTTCCGTCGCCTCATCGTGCAAGGTGATGAAGCGTGGGATGAAATTAATAATTACCTCGGACACATTGCTCCTGAGCTGACGACCAAGATGGAGAAATGGTCAGGCGCACGCGATCTCTTCGCAGAAAATCGCATTGAAGAGCAGTTAGCCAAGGCCTTCGACCGTAAGGTCTATCTCCCTTCTGGTGGATCACTCGTTATTGATCGCACCGAAGCGATGATCGTTATCGACGTCAACACCGGAAAGTTCATCGGCAAGGGTGGAAATCTGGAAGAGACTGTTACCAAGAACAACTTGGAAGCAGCCGAAGAGATTGCTCGCCAATTGCGCTTGCGCGATATGGGCGGAATTATTGTTATCGACTTTATTGATATGGCGCTGGAATCCAACCGTGACCAAGTTCTTCGCCGTCTGGTGGAGTGCCTCGGTCGCGATCGCACCAAGCACCAGGTTGCCGAAGTCACCTCACTTGGCCTCGTCCAAATGACTCGTAAGCGTGTGGGACAAGGGCTGATCGAAGCCTTCTCCACCACATGTGAGTCTTGTGGTGGCCGCGGAATCCACATCCACTCAGAGCCAGTCCGCAAGGTAGCGCTCGAGAAGGATATGGAGCAGCGTTATGTCCCATCTTCTGCTCGTGAGGATGAAGATGAGGCGCAGGCCGAACCCGCTCAGGAAGCACCTGTTGTGGCGGAAAAAGAGGTGGAAACACCTACCGAGCCTCGAAGTGGCGGACACGCTCCTCGCAAGCGCCGCAGGGCAGTCAGCACCGGCGTAATTACGCCAGTTTGACCCCAGCCCCCTCGAATCCGTACCCTAGACCCCTGCCTAT
>CAIPQX010000098.1 GCA_903867285.1 uncultured Actinomycetes bacterium
GCCCGCGCGGTACGACCGGCACGGTGGAGATAATCTTTGTGATCCGCAGGGGCATCAATATGCACGATAAGTGAAACATCATCGACGTGGATACCACGCGCTGCTACATCTGTAGCAACAAGAGCGGAGGCGCGACCATCTTTAAAGGCTTTGAGAACGCGAGTGCGCTGACCTTGAGATTTTCCGCCATGCAGCACGCCAACTGGAACACCGCTGCGCAGCATCTTTTCGGCGAGCTTATCGGCGCCATGCTTGGTACGAACGAAGAAGATTGTGCGGCCATCACGGGCGGCGATCTGAGTTGAGATCTCATCTTTATGTTGCTGATCGAGCAACAAGAGGTGATGAGTCATGTCAGCTGCGCGAGACTTTTCATTCTCGAGCGAGTGAGTGATTGGATCCTTGAGGAAACGCTTGACGATGGTATCGACATCGCGATCCAGGGTGGCAGAGAACAAGAGGTGCTGTCCGCCTTCTTGAGTAAGAGAGAGAATCTCTTTCACGACAGGGAGGAATCCCATATCAGCCATCTGATCTGCCTCATCGAGAACGGTGATCATGACATCTGAAAGATCGATGTGCTTCTTCTCGAGAAGATCCATCAAACGACCAGGAGTAGCAACAATGACAGGTACGCCGCGCTTGAGCGATTGAATCTGACCAATGTATGAAAGTCCGCCAGCAACAACCTGTGAAGAGAGGCCAATTTTGCGAGCAAGTGGCGAAATAACTTCATTGATCTGAACCGCGAGCTCGCGGGTAGGAGAGAGGATCAATCCAAGTGGCTTGTGCGGCTTTGCGGTACGGCCATTGAGGCGCGTAAGCATGGCTAGGCCAAATGCCAGCGTCTTTCCAGAGCCGGTTTGCCCGCGACCGAGCACATCGCGACCTTTAATCGCGTCAGGCAGGGTGGCAGTCTGAATAGGGAATGGGGCGGTCTTGCCTTCGGCTTCAAGAGCCTCGCAGAGCGCAGGGGTAACACCTAAATTGCGGAACGTAGACATAGCTATACCAATCGAGACATAGATGCGTGTCTCGTGGTGATTATCAGTTAAGACTGACGTAAGACTCGCAAACGAACTTGTTTATGGTGACAAACAGAGGTTCTGTGAGTTGTGTTGCGGATGCAACACCTAATTGTAACCTACTAAATCAGAGCCCTTCGCCACTTCGCATAACGCTGGGCTAGCTCATCATCTATGGGAGAAATAGGCTCACCAACGGCTCGCTCAATGAGTAAATCTGCAAATTCAGGGTTACGCGCGAGTACTGGGCCATGTAAATACGTTCCAAATACATTTCTATTAACAGCACCATCCAGGCCAGCCACGCCATTTCCATTTCCTTGCAAGACTCTTCCAAAGGCCTTCGCATCAGCGCCAAGTGTCGTAACACTGCTGTGGTTCTCAAATCCAGTTAATGGGAAGTCAAAGAGATCTGTTTGTACCGCGATATCACCCACTAATCGCTTATCTCCCGGCGTTGTAATTACATCAAGTAACCCAAGGCCGGCAAACTCTTCGTCCTTTGTAGCGTATTTATTTCCAAGCAATTGGAAGCCCGCGCAGATCGCAAGTACAACCGCACCCTTGTTCGCAGCTCGCGCAAGTATTGATCCTTTACGAAGCGCAGTAAGGGAGAGCAATTGCGCAGCATCTTCGGCGCCGCCCAAAAGATATATATCGCCGCTCTTGGGGATTGGATCTAAGTATGAAATATCAGTGATCCGCGCCTTAATTTTCCGTTGGGCGGCCCGGAATTTAAGTACATGGGCGTTACCGCGGTCTCCATAGGTTCCCAGGAGTTCATTGTGAATGCGGATAATTTCTAACATCACATCGCCAACTCAAAGAAAGCTGTATATGCAGACAGGACGGAGACTTCGCTGCCTTGTGCGCGAGAGATCGCTTGATCAAAATTATCGGCGACGTGTGAA
>CAIPQX010000099.1 GCA_903867285.1 uncultured Actinomycetes bacterium
GTATGCACCGCGGCCAATAATGCAGTTAGCGCCAAGAACAACTCCATCGCGGATTTGGGCTAAATGCCAGATCGAACTGCCATCTCCGAGAGTTGCCGAACTATCGACATCGGCGCTTGGGAGGATCTTTACAGCCATAAATGGAAGTCTAGCGGGTCAGCTTCACCATCTCGGCGGCGAAAATGGAGTATTCCCGCTCACTATCGAGGTTCTTGCTGGCCCAATCTCCTGCTTGTCGGCGGATCTGATCTAACTCGGCGGGGTTTTCGCGCCAATATTTCAATCTATCGGCGACGGCCTTTGGCGAACTTTCAATCGCTCCAGAGTTGCTCAATTCGATTAATTCGACGCAACGTGGAAGTGGCGTTGAGATGGTGGCGAGACCGACGCTCATGTACTCGTAGAGCTTAGAAGGCACCGCTTCGACAAATGCGGGAGTGCTCTCTAAGAGTGAAAGACCCACCCAAGCGCCTGCCGCAACTTTCCAGGAATCTTGGGGAGCGAGTTTGCCATGAAAGCGCACTCTTGATTGTGAAGTGGGATTCGCACGGAACCATTGATCGACATCAGATTGATCAGTAGCGGCGATACCCCCGACGAAATCGAACTCCCAATCGGTTGCCAGTTCTGCGACCTGCAACATTGCCTGCAGCCCACGACTCTTGCGTAAATCCCCGATATAGATAGCACGCGGAGTTGCACCGCGCTCGCCGCTCTTAGTTAACATCGAAGCATCGGGAAGGTTGCGAACAACTAAACGATTGCGTGCTTCAAAAGGTGGCACTTGCACATCCGCGACGGTTGTTAGGTGAGCACGCTTGGCAAACCAGAGCGCGGATTTAGTATCGCTCTTTGCGATCCAACCTAGAATTCCAAAATACTTACCGGCCCAGGCGCGGTCGTTAAGCAGGCGGAGATAATCTTCAAAGAAATCTACTGCTAACTTTCGGTGCCATAATTTTGTTTGTGCATATGCTGGAGCAACCGCTTCGGGTGAGATGGCGTACGTGACGCGACCGCGAGCGCGGATCACAAAGAGGCGCGAGCGGTAGTAGCGGGCGAACAAATTTCTGCGCTTCCATGACGTTGTAAACCAGGGCTTGCGAATGAAGAGCTGTTGTGCACTTTCTGTAGTTGTCGGAGCATCTTTGGATAATCCCGGCGCAAAGATTTCAACGCGCAATCCGGCACGCAAAAGGGACCTGGTTAAACGATGCAGTCTGGCATCCGCGAGGTTCGCACCCGAAGAGATGATCGAGATATCGATTTTTTGCGACATCTGACCTCTTCCTTACATATCTTCGTAGTTGGAAGGCAACGAACCAACGTTAAGAAACTTCAGATAGCCATCAACAATTTCTTCGGGCTTGCCCTTAGCGACCATGGCACCTTTGTGCATCCAGATAGCGGTGTCACAGAGATCGGTAACCGTTGCAAGGGCGTGTGAAACGATGAGAATGGTGCGGGCTTCCGCGCAGAGTTGGCGCATCCGTTCAAATGACTTCTCTTTAAATGCGGCATCTCCGGCAGAGAGCGCTTCATCGAGAAGCAGGATATCTGGTGTCATGCTGACAGCTACTGCAAAAGAGAGACGGCCATACATTCCGCTGGAGTAAGTGCGAACAGGTAGATCGATGAAACCATCGGGAAGCGCAGCAAATGCGGCAATCTCGTCGGTCTTATCTGCGATCTCTTCCATATTTAATCCTGATGCGAGTCCGCCCAAAATAATATTGTCGCGACCAGAGAGCGCCGGATTGAATCCAACTCCAAGTGCGAGCA
>CAIPQX010000100.1 GCA_903867285.1 uncultured Actinomycetes bacterium
CCAATCCCCCAGAAGAAGTGCATCGTCGCAAGAATTGCGGGCAACATAATCTTCTCTTTTATATCTTTACCAATGATGAAGGAGCCAATCAGATTTCCAAGCAAGTACAGCCCGGCCGGCAGAAATAGGACTGGGTTTACAGCGGCGCCCAAAACAATTGAGAGAGCCGTAATTGCGACCGTGACGGGTGGGGCGAGATAGCGGAAGTTGATGGTTCCTTTGTGGTTGCGGCTCACCGCGCGACGCCAGCGGCCGTACTCAAAATATTGTTTAGCGAGCGCGCGTAAATCCGGACGTGGACGATAAGTAACGACGAGTTCTGGATCAAACCAAATGATTCCCCCGGCTTGGCGTAACCGAAAATTCAGTTCCCAATCCTGGGCTCGGGTAAATCTTTCGTCATATCCACCAACAGCGAGCAGCGCCGCTTTCTTGAAGACGCCTAAATAGACGGTATCTGCCGGTCCAGGTTTTCCACCGACGTGAAAACGGGCAGCGCCCACGCCTAAGGGCGAACGCATTGCGGTCGCAACCGCACGTTCGAAAGCGCCAACCCCTTTTGCTGCCATGATGCCGCCGACATTCACAGCACCGGTCTCGCTCATTCCTTTAACGGCGCTATCAATATATGTAGGCGCAACTTCGGCATGGCCGTCGATACGGCAGATGATTGAATACTTCGAGGCGGCGATCGCCAGATTTAGGGCAGCCGCGGTTCGACCCGATGGGTTTTCGACCAGGACCACGCGCGCATCTTTCACGGCGAGAGCCCGAGCTATCTCATTGGTGCGATCGGTGGATGGTCCGAGCGCCAAAATGACTTCGAGAGGACCCTCATAACGCTGTGCCAATATCGCGGTTATTGCATCCTCGAGGTAGCGCTCTTCGTTCAAAATCGGCAGGACAACGGAGACTCCAACGGGAGTTTGCTCTGAATTTACGTTCTTCTGGCTCATACAGCGCTCACGGTACCGTTTCGGAGCGTTACTATCGGCGTAATGACTCTCAAAATCTCTGTGATTGGCACCGGATACCTGGGCGCCACCCACGCCGCCTGCATGTCGAGCCTTGGCTTCGAGGTCATCGGCATCGATATCGATGCTGCCAAGATCGCCAGCCTCTCTTCAGGAACGATTCCGTTCTACGAACCAGGCCTGCAGGAGCTCTTGCAGAGCGAGTTAAAAACCGGTCGGCTTTCATTCTCCACCGACTTCACCGCGATCAAAGATTGCGATGTGCACTTTATCTGCGTGGGAACCCCCCAGGTAAAAGATGGACTAGCCGCCGATCTCACATATGTCTTCGCATCTCTTGCCGCTATCGCTCCTATTATCAAAGATGGTTCACTCGTTGTTGGTAAATCAACGGTGCCAGTTGGAACCGCCGCAAAGTTGCGCGAACAACTCCTTGCTATTAATACCAATACCGACCTTGCTTGGAACCCCGAGTTCTTGCGCGAAGGTTTCGCCGTTGAAGACACTTTGCATCCGACTCGTCTTGTTGTTGGCGTCACTAATACCCGGGCCGAAGAAATTTTGCGGGAGGTGTACGCGAATAACTTGGCGGCACAAACTCCTTGGATTAGCGCAGATCTACCTACATCCGAACTCGTTAAAGTTTCGGCGAATGCATTTTTGGCAACCAAGATTTCATTTATCAACGCCATGGCTGAAATTTGTGAAGCGGCAGGTGGAGATGTCACCGTGCTGGCGAAAGCCATCGGTTATGACCCTCGAATCGGACACCGCTTCTTGCAGGCGGGTATTGGATTCGGTGGAGGTTGCTTGCCAAAAGATATTCGTGCCTTCATGGCGCGATCCGAAGAGCTAGGCGCGGAACAAGCGCTGGAATTCTTGCGCGAAATTGATTCTATTAATACCCGCGCCCGCACTCGCATGATCGATCTCGTTCGTGCAGATCTCTCTGCAGACCTGGTCGGCAAGAAGATCGCAGTGCTAGGCGCGGCATTTAAGCCAGATAGTGATGATGTCAGAGATTCTCCGGCTCTGGATATCGCAGTTCAGATTCAGGCCGCTGGTGCGCTAGTGACCGTTCACGATCCAAAAGCTATAGCCAATGCGCGCAATCGCTTCCCCGCGCTGGGATTTTCCGAGAGTATTGAAGAGTGTGTAGCGGGCGCCGATCTCGTGCTGCACCTCACCGAGTGGAAGGTCTATCGCGAGATAGATCCTGCAGAATTAATTAAATTAGTGGCACAACCAAAGGTCATTGATGGCCGTAATGCGCTCGATCGAGATAAATGGCGCGCTGCTGGTTGGGACTTTAGAGCTTTGGGTCGCAGTAACGCTTAGAAACCAGTTCGGGTATTTCGCTTTGCGTTGAGAGTCTTTCCCTTTTCTAATGAGGCAACTCGCGCGCTATCCATCAAGGCGCCAACCTTTGCCGCAACAACTGGATCGCTCGCACCCAAGATACGTGCTGCCAAAAGTCCGGCATTCTTAGAATTTCCCACACCTACTGTTGCTACTGGAATTCCAGCGGGCATCTGCACGATCGAAAGTAGTGAATCCATACCATCTAAGACCTTGAGAGCAACTGGAACTCCGATAACCGGAAGAGTTGTGGCCGCCGCGATCATTCCAGGTAGATGTGCAGCGCCGCCGGCGCCAGCAATGATTACTTTGTATCCGGCGCCAACTGCGCCATTGGCAAAGGCCAACATCTCATTCGGCGTGCGATGCGCGCTTACAACATCGACCTCATAAGTAATTCCTAATTCATCGAGGACATTTGCCGCTTCTTGCATCGTCGGCCAATCGGAGTCAGACCCCATAACGATTGCTACATCTTTACTCATCAATGGCTCCGCTCAGATAATCGACCGCATGGCTTACCTCAGACCTTAAGTGTAGAAGATCCGCACCGAGAAGGGTTACATGCCCAACTTTGCGGCCGGGACGCAATTCCTTCATATATTGATGGACCTTCAGCGCAGGAGAGCGCGCCATGAGATGGAGGTAGGGGCGATATAAATCGCCGCTCTTATCGGTCTCAATCCCAATCACATTGCCCATGACCGCATATGGCGCGAGCAGAGCAGTATCACCGAGAGGAAGATCCAAAACAGCGCGTAGATGTTGTTCGAACTGGCTTGTGACTGCACCTTCGATGCTCCAGTGCCCCGAGTTATGTGGGCGTAACGCCAGTTCATTAATAATGAGGTGATCACCTACGACAAATATCTCTACCGCCATTACTCCGACCAGATCAATCCCTTGCGCTATCTGTAAAGCGATCTGTGCGGTCTTTGCCGCCAATTGCTTTGAAAAGTTCGGCACGGGAGTAACAGTTTGTGTACAGATTCCATCGCGCTGGACCGTCAGGGTTGGGGCCCACGTAGATGCTTGTCCATGCGGTGACCTGGCAACCATGATCGCGATTTCATAATCAAAATTAAGCATCTCTTCCAGCAATATGGTCGGGCCGATTGATTCATGCAATGACTGCAGCTCGGATAAATCACTCACTTTAAATACCCCGCGGCCGTCGTAACCGCCCGAAATACTCTTCGCGATCAACGGAAATTCGATCTCAGTGGCTCCGCCGTCATATGCCTGCCAGCGTGGATTGGGAAGTCCAAGCTCTTCCATCTTCTTACGCATCGCCAATTTGTTCTGGCTAAATGTGAACGAAGCCGCTTTCGGAAATACTCTTACTCCAGTGGCCGCAATAGCAGCGATCAATTCTGGCGCTATGAGTTCGTGTTCAAAGGTTATGACGTCACAGTGAGATGCCCACTCCAGCACCGCCTGAGTATCTGACAAAGAACCTACAGTATGCGGCGCGATCTGTGCTCCGCTTTCGTTGCTTGCGCCCGCGAATAGCGAGAGAGAAATTCCCAGTTCAATTGCTGGGGGAACCATCATGCGGGCGAGTTGACCCGCACCAATGACGCCAACAGTTGGGAAGCTCACGTGTGCAGTCTAGCGAAGGTGTAACACATCCCCCACGCTGATGAGATCTCCGCTCTCTAGCTTTAGCCGCCCCTCGCCATCAACGCCGATAGCGCGCCCGCGGATCTTTGTGGAATCCGGCAGCGAGACCTCGACATCACTCCCAATTGTCTGCGAGAGCGCGCGATAAGTAGGCACGAGATCAGCGCCTAATTCCCAGCGCCCGTAGAGCTCTGCGAATCCCTGCAGAACTTTTGCTATGAGTAAATTCCGATCTAGCTCAACACCGGTTGCAATAAATATTGAGGAGGCGGTGGTGACCGGAAGTTCGGGTAACTCAGTTGATACATTGATACCAATTCCAACAATGATCCCTTTTCCGTAACGCTCACATAGAACCCCGGAAACTTTTCCGCTCTCGCAGATAACATCGTTGGGCCACTTTGTTTGAAAGTTTTGTGAATCCGTTGCTTCATTAAGAGTTCGCGCAATGGCGACGCCAGCAATAAGTGGAATCCAGCCCCATTCGGAACTCCGCGTGGGTTCAATATAGAAAGAGAAGAGCAGCGCGACGTTAGGGATGGAGTCGAATTTTCGGTCAAGGCGTCCACGACCAGCGCTTTGAAATTCCGCCACAACGCAGTCACCGTTACTGACGAGTTCATTCTTTAACTCATCCTGAGTCGATTCAACCTCTTCCAAGACACGTACCCGCCAGTAATTCGAGGGCAAGGCTGCAGAAATGGCTGATTCATCAAGGTACGCACGTATCACAGATGCCTGCTTCACTAGTAAAGTGTGGATGTGACTGATGCGATAAATACTACTGCGGCCAAGATAAATGATTTGAAAGCGCGCCTCGAAAGCGCGGCGCAGAGCGGTACTCCGGCGGCTGTCGAGAAGCGACATGCGGCAGGCAAGTACACAGCTCGCGAGCGAATCATGAAGTTGGTAGATGAAGGTTCCTTTGTTGAGTTCGATGCTTTCTCAACTCATCACTCCGATAAATTTGGCATGGATAAATCTCACCCTTACGGCGATGGCGTTATAACTGGGTACGCGACGATTGATGGTCGTACCGTTGCTCTCTCCTCGCAAGATTTCATGATCTTCGGTGGATCTTTAGGCGAGACCATGGGCAAGAAGATCGTCAAGGTCATGGATTTTGCTCTCAAATCTGGAATTCCCATGATTGGTCTCAATGATTCAGGTGGCGCCCGCATTCAAGAGGGCGTGGCCTCCCTCAGCCAATATGGTGAAATTTTCCGACGCAATATTCGTTCATCTGGAGTCATCCCTCAGATCTCAGTGATCTTGGGACCATGCGCCGGTGGCGCCGTCTACTCCCCTGCGATGACTGATTTCACGATCATGGTCAACGAGACTTCACATATGTTCATCACGGGTCCGGATGTAATTCGGGCAGTGACGGGCGAAGAAGTTGGAATGGAAGAGCTGGGCGGAGCTGCAACACACAACACCAAGACCGGTAACTCTCATTACCTCGCCGAAGATGAAGATGCCGCCCTTGATTATGTAAAAGCCCTTCTCTCCTTCTTGCCGAGCAACAATCTCGACGACGCCCCAGTTTTACGCGCCACAGAATCACATGGAATTGCCCCCTCGGACCGAGCTCTTGACTCGTTGATTCCAGATAATCCCAATAAGCCATATGACATGCGCGTCGTCATTGAAGCGATCTTGGATGAAGCAAATTTCCTAGAAGTTCACGCCCTCTTTGCGCCAAATATATTGGTCGGCTTTGGTCGAATCGAAGGCCACTCCGTTGGAATCATTGCTAACCAGCCACAGAGTTTCGCTGGCACGCTCGATATTGATGCATCAGAGAAGGCGGCAAGATTCGTACGCACCTGTGACGCCTTCGGTATCCCAGTTGTCACCCTCGTCGACGTTCCCGGTTTCTTGCCCGGAACCGAACAAGAGTGGAACGGCATCATCCGCCGCGGAGCTAAGTTGCTCTACGCATACGGAGAGGCATCGGTTCCGCTCGTTACCGTTATTACCCGCAAGGCTTATGGTGGGGCTTACATCGTGATGGGTTCAAAACATCTCGGAGCAGATATCAATTTGGCTTGGCCGACGGCCCAGATCGCAGTTATGGGAGCGCAAGGAGCCGTCAACATTCTCTATCGAAAAGATATTGCCGAAACTCCAGCACGTGCACCCGAGCTCATCAACGAGTATGAAGAGCAATTACTCAATCCATATATTGCCGCTGATCGCGGATTCATAGATGCCGTTATCGAGCCGCATGCAACTCGGGGCCAGATCACCAAGGCGCTCCATGCCCTCGCCAATAAGCGAGTAGATCTGCCAACCCGCAAGCATGGAAATATTCCGCTCTAATGGCGCATAACGAAGATTTCCCACGCGAGTTTCGCAGGCTGGGATTTACGATCCACGCCGGAACTCCCACACAAGAGGAGCTACTAGCGCTCACTCGTGCCATCGATGAGATCGAGAAGAACTCCCACCCCCCTACCAAATACCGTAGTTCGTGGGCTCGCCTCAAGATTCAAAATTCGCTGCCGCGCAAATGGGGAACGACCGCATCATGAGTAAGCAGATCATTCTCGCTTCAGCATCGCCATCAAGAAAGCGCATCTTGGAGTCCGTTGGAATCCACCCGCGCATCGAGATCAGTGGAGTCGACGAAGAGACCCCGGAGTTGTTAGCGCTGGCTCCTGCAGATCTGGTAATTGCACTCGCCATCCTCAAAGCTCATACCGTATTTAACAATCATCTAGAGATCACCAATGCCTTGATCATCGGGTGCGACTCGACATTTGAATTCGCAGGGGCCTCGCTCGGAAAACCTGGGAGCCCGGCAGCTGCTATCGAACGTTGCCATTTGCTCAGCGGCAAGAGTGGATATCTCCACACCGGCCATAGCGTGATCGATACCGACCAAGGTATCGAAGTCTCCGACATTTCAACTTCCAAAGTTACCTTTGCAAAGATGACTGCAAGAGAGATCGAGGATTACGTAGCAACGGGAGAACCACTCGAAGTTGCTGGTGGATTTACCCTCGATGGCCACTCGGCTCCATTTATTACCCATATAGAAGGCGACCCCAGCGGAATCATTGGGTTATCCCTTCCGACGCTTCGCAAGATCACAATTAACTTAGGGCTCGAATGGTCCGCAGTAGCACCAGTGAGGGCAACGCTATGAAGCAAATTTCAGCAGTATTAATCGCCAACCGTGGAGAGATCGCGGTTAGAGTGGCACGCGCCTGTCGCGACCACGGCGTTAAGAGCATCGCTATTTACTCCGATGAAGATCGCAACTCTCTACATGTAGCGACCGCCGATGAGGCTTTCGCGATGAACGGACTTTCGGCTGCCGAAACATATTTGGATCAAAGCAAGATCCTTGCCATCGCAAAAGAATCAGGTGCTGATGCAATTCACCCTGGTTATGGTTTTCTCTCCGAAAATGCTGGCTTTGCAGAAAAAGTAATTGCAGCTGGATTAATTTGGATTGGACCTCCACCGGAAGCGATTCGCCAATTGGGCGACAAGGTCTCGGCTCGTAAAATTGCGGCAAAGGTTGGCGCTCCCCTCGTCGCCGGAACTGCAGATCCCGTTGACACCGCTGAGGAAATTGTCGCTTTTGCGAAAGAACATGGCCTACCCGTTGCGATTAAAGCCGCTCATGGCGGTGGTGGTCGTGGCCTCAAGATTGCATTTACTTTGGAAGAGATTCCAGAACTCTTCGCATCGGCCGTTCGAGAGGCGATCACAGGCTTCGGCCGTGGCGAGTGTTTTGTCGAACGTTATTTAAATAAGCCACGACACGTTGAAACCCAGTGTCTCGTTGATACCTTTGGCAATGCCGTAGTTGTAAGCACCCGCGACTGCTCGCTACAGCGCCGCCACCAAAAGCTTGTCGAAGAAGCTCCAGCGCCATTCCTAACCGATGCCCAGATTGAGCAGCTCTATACCTCGTCAAAAGCGATCATGCGCGAAGTCGGTTATGTCGGTGCGGGAACCTGCGAATTTCTCGTGGGACAAGATGGCACCATCTCATTTCTTGAAGTTAATACCCGCCTCCAAGTAGAACACCCGGTCAGTGAAGAGGTCACGGGCCTCGATCTCGTTCGCGAACAACTGCGCATCGCCTCCGGCGAAGCAATTAGCCCGATCGATCCCATCATTCGCGGGCACAGTATTGAATTTCGAATCAATGGCGAAGATCCTGGAAATGGCTTCCTTCCCTCGCTGGGCACAATCACCAAATGGGAAGTCCCATCTGGCCCAGGAGTTCGAATTGATGCTGGCTTTGATCATGGACATACCATCGGATCCCACTTCGACTCTTTGCTCGCGAAATTAATCGTTACCGGTGCCACTCGCAAAGAGGCGCTCGAGCGGGCTCGCCGGGCGCTGCGCGAATTTGAAATTGGCGGGCTCGCTACCGCCTTGCCTTTCCACCGCGCCATCGTGATGGATCCAAATTTCACCGACGAATTTAAGGTGTACACCAGTTACATTGAAAACGAATTCGATAACCAAATTCCGGCTTTCAACTTCAAAGAGGGCGTAGCAGCATCTAAGGTTGCCTCTCAAAAAGTTGTTGCTGAAGTCAATGGCCACCGTTTTGAAGTCGTTCTGCACTCCCAAGCACCGGCAGAGAAGCGCCATCGCATTAAGAGCAATAGCGTCGCCAAGAGTTCTGGAAATTCGGTTTCAAGTCCGATGCAGGGAACTGTTGTTAAAATCGTTAAAGCAAATGGTGATCGAGTCGAAGTCGGTGATCTCATCGTAGTTCTGGAGGCGATGAAGATGGAGCAACCTTTAGTCGCGCAGAAAGCCGGAGTAATCGCCCAACTCGGAGTTGGCGTCGGCCAAACAGTTTCTAGCGGTCAACTACTCTGTGTCATTGAAGACTAAGGAAGTTTAACTTTTCCACTCTTAAGTTTGGCTATTGCTGCGCTCACTTTTACTGAGTAGCGGGCGCCTAAGGCGGTGAGCGCTATCGATACGCCACCATCTTTAACTGTATACATATGCCCGTAGATTCCTGCGTTGCCGTCCAAGACATCAATGATGGTCTGCGATTTAAGCGCGGCGGTCATAACATCAGAAACTGCCATATCCACATGCTTTGAGACGGCGCCGATCAAGATTGACTGACTGCCTTTTCCCAGCAAGAAATACTGATCTGGATTTACCCCGATGAGATAAATTGGGCGCTTCTTGGTTGTAAGTGCGGCCACGGTATCTTCAACCCCACTCGTGCCGGTCCACTCCGAATAAATAATATCTACACCTTGCACAATGAGCGCTTTTGTTGCATTGGCGGGAGCTGCATCAAGAAGAACGCTTTTCACAACTGCCTTGCGGTTAACGGAGGCCAAACCAAGTTGAAAATCAGAGACTACGGGACCCGAAGTTACTGGTCCCAGGAAGCCCACCTTATTGGTGAGCGTTGCAGCCCCGGCTAAAACTCCCGCCAGATAGGCCCCATCCCGTTTGGAAAAGACCAAATTCGTAATATTGAGATTCCCGATCGAAGCGTCATTGACGAGGGCAAACTCTGTTTCAGGGTTAGCCGCAGCTACTACGCTCACAGCCTGCGCATATCCGGAGCCAATCGCCACTATTAAGTTGTAGTTGGCAGCGGCGAGGAATTGTAAACGCGATTCGCGATCGCTCTCTGTGCCATTGGTAACCATCTCTCGAACTGAGAGCGGAGTTAATCCGTATTTTTTCTTAATGGCATCAACACCCTTTGCCGCCGAGTCGTTGATTCCGTGATCGCCCCGTCCGCCAATGTCATACGCAATAGCAATCTTGATGGAGGTAACAGCCCCCGCACTTGCAGGAAGCAGCGAAAGCAGGAGAGTC
>CAIPQX010000101.1 GCA_903867285.1 uncultured Actinomycetes bacterium
CATACGCCGCCAAGTTCTGGGCAACCAAGAATTTTGCAGCCTATGGACTGCGCGGAACCTGGAGTTCTATTCGGTAAACCGAATCGAAACCCACCAGGGGCCGCACATCCAATCGGATGAGCGGTCCTTTTTCTTTTACCCCGAGTAAAACAAGAGATAAAAACCAAAGAGCTAGAAAAGGAAATGAGGAGGTGAGAACAATGGCTGTTCTCTTTAGTGAACTGTTGGTCCCCGGTTGGGCTGATGGAGAGATGATCGGATTAAGTGAAGTCACGGGAGATATCTCCCTGCCCTGTCACAACGCCGCCGCAGATCTCTTCTTCGATGAAGCCCCGGCCCGCGTAGCGCTGGCAAAGTCGCTCTGCGCGAGCTGTCCCATGCAAACTGCTTGCTTAGCAGGTGCGCTTTCACGTCAGGAGCCTTGTGGAGTATGGGGTGGAGAGTTATTCGTTGATGGTTCAATCGTCGCCGCCAAGCGCACCGTTGGCCGTCCCCGCATGACACCACTCGCAATTCCCGTTGCTGCTGAATGTGATGCCGACGAGGAAGCGCTCGCTAGTTAGATGGACTGGTTTATTGACACCCGCACTCCGGGTGAAAGTTCCAATGTCGGATATCTGGCGGGCGTAGCGGCTCGAGTAAGTCATACCAATGCGATGCGGCGCGCAATGGAGTCAGACCAGTCGCACAATATTCACCGATGGCGAGCGCAATAAGGCCTGAGATATAGGCAGCAGCGGCGCTCGGAAGTTCGCTGCGAATAAATTCAAATCGACTCGATGTGCCGTTATCTCGCTTAGTAAGAGTGACACATCGCAAGCAGGGGGTTACCCCTGGCAGGACTAGCGGTCCCACTTCAATCTCGCGGCCAATAGCCGGATTTATATGAAGATGTGGGGAACCTTCGCTCAACCACCTTTGCACGTAGTCCCATTCAATGGGGCCGGTAGAAATAATGAGATCTGGATCAGCTTTTGCGACCTGCTCACCGCGCGCAATTCGTGAGCCGCGCACCAACTCATCGATGAACTCAACTCGGTTTTTTCCGATATCGCTATTGCGCACGGTGATTCCGCAGACATCGATCCCAGTTATTCGCGGCGGTAGATGCGCCCGACTAATCAGCCGAGTATTTGTGAAGCCAGATGCTTGTAGCGCAACCAATAGATTATGAGCGAGGCGATTCTCTCCGGAGATCAAGATGGTGGCCGCAGCTCGCGCGCGAAATTCTGCGCTGCCACCATCAGAAATCCCTGGGCGATGAGTGAGCAGGCCACGCTCTATCTCGCTGCGTGCGGAGATAATCTGCTCACTTAAATCACCAGAGGCAACGGGGAGCGGAGATGGCCCCGTTTCGACGAGCCCTTGGCTGGCGAGCAGATCGGCGAATTCGCAGACGGTTGAGCTATCGCAGATCAACCCGCGCGCAATCTCTTGCACCGAGCGCCGGCCATCGAAGCTGCGCACTATCTGCACCGCAAGGCCAGATGAGATATGTAATCCATGCGTAGGAAGACCTACGAGATAACCATCACTCGTAGGCGTCAGCGCCACACCACTCTTTAGTTTGAGATAGTCAAAGCCCGTGCGCGCAAGTGCCATATGCGAAGGATGGCGGGAATCGCCCGGCCGCAACGGGCGCCTGCGCTTACTTGGGGATAAAAAAATCGCCCCCACCGTTAAGTGGGAGCGATCTTCTAAACGAGCGAATAAGCCTAGGTGTTAAGCCTTACCCAAGATGCGGTTGACCTTGGTGCCACACACTGGGCAGATGCCCTGTGCCATGCGGCGACCAGATTCAGAGACCTTCACATGACCTTCGAA
>CAIPQX010000102.1 GCA_903867285.1 uncultured Actinomycetes bacterium
CTTGTGGTTGAGTAGCAGAAGAAGGCGTTAGTTACTACCCCGCCTAAAGAACTAGAAGCATTTATCGTGGCGGTGCTGTTGGTGATGATTGTTGCTGGGTCGGTCGAAGCATTGTTGGCTGCCACAGTTCCGCTAAATGTTCTGACAAAACTGGTGGCTCCGCCCATCGCAGCGGTTCCACTATCTGTCGCAATAACATCAATCGAATATGCAGTTCCCGCGGCATTGCTTGGAACGGTGCCAACTATGTTTCCGCTGGAATCAAGGGTCAACCATGCTGGAGAGTTATTTGCGTAGGTCCAGGTGACGGTTCCGAAGCCCCCGCTGGAAGCAATAGGAGCGCTCAGAGGAGCGCCAGCCGTTGGACCCGAAGCCACAGGGTTGGTCGTCGTAATTGAAATCTGATTTACAAGGGTCAATGAAACGACGAGCTTATTGGAATTACCAGAAGCGTTATGCGCATAGAAATCATACGATGTCTTGGCAGATGTTGCCGTTGCCAGTCCAGAGAGCGAACCAGTTGTGGTGTCGAAGGTAATTCCAGTCGGCAAAGTAGCTGCCGTTGTTGTTCCTGTGTTATACAAAATGTAATCAGTTGCCGCTGGGCCGGTATTTGAAATACCAAATGTGGATGCCAAATCACAGGTGAAAGTTGCACTCGCTGGAATGGTTCCGGCGGGAGGGAGAGTGGCGCAGTAGTACCCAGTTATATCCGGCGTGGAGAGAGCTATCACAGGTGGCGTTAGCCCAGCTATCGCCAAACTAAATGTTGTTGTAGCAGAACCAAATGGATTGGTGGCTTTGAGTGTGTAAATAGTGGCGGCTTGATTGATTGAAGTTGCTGTGCCAGTCAAGGCACCCGTCGCTGGATTGAAACTCAGGGAATCTATTCCGGTGCTGGTGTAATTCACGCCTCCAGATCCAGTGGAATCAAATAATTCAAATTTGGTTGCTGGATCTCCCAAGTAGCTTTGAGTAAGCACGGAAGTTGAGAATGTTGTCCCACCCACCAGGACGATAGGACTATTGGTAATACTCAGGGTTGGCGGAGCGTGGATATTTACCGTAATGGAAGCATCCGCGGCGCTCCAATTTGAATCACTATCTATGTGACCGCTCAAGGTGCACGTTCCAAAGCCAACGGGGTGTAAAGCGCCGCTCACTACAGTACAGACCGAGGAAGGTGAGGCTGAATAAGTAATTCCGCGGCCACTCACCGAAGTACCAGAGATTGTTGCATCGCCTGAAGTGCCAGCAATAAGGTCATTAATAGGCGAAATCCTGATCGAATCTTGTGCTGCAACTACGGTCAATGTAAATGTGGCTACGGAGGCACCCACCCCACCCGGAGTGGAAGCGTTATTTGCCGTTATCGTGAAGACAAAGGTCCCGGTTTGAGATGGCTTTCCCCCAGAGAACACGCCCCAGGTGGTGTCAAAAGTTATTGTCGATGGAGAAATGGAGATTGTAGAAGGGTCGGGAGAGATGGAGTAGCCATCAGTTGCCACTGCGCCACCGCTATTAAAGATAGAGAATAGATATGGAAGTGGTTGATTGACCTGAACCGTCGCGCTACTTGCGGACAAGGTAATCACTGGTGGTTGCAGTGCATCGCTGATAACAAACTGCTGTATAACGCTAGGGGCAGGGTTGTATGTCGGATCAGTGCCATTGTCGGCGGACTGAGCGGCTGTCACGATACATGTCCCCGCAGCTACCGGCTGAACCGTGCCCGCACCAGTAATTGTGCAAATTGCAGAATCGTTGGTTGTGAATGTCACGAGTAGGCCGGAGGTAGCAACGGCAAAGAGTCCCTGTGGCGAATCTGTCTTCACCATTCCATTGAGTGGATTAAAGGTTATGGTCTGATCAATCTTCGTGGCAGTTAAATAGAAATCAAAGGAGGCAGTTCCCGCGGCATTCGTTGCAACTAGTGTGTATTTGGTCCTTGGTTGAGCTAGTTCGACCGCTCCGGATATAACCCCAGTTGTTGAATCGAAGACTAAATCACCGGGGAGAGCCAAAATCACACTTCCACCTGCATCCTTGAGGGACCAAGTAGCAATAGCGCCGCCGGAATTAGTAATTGGGTAGTAATTAGCATGGTGCTCACCTACCGGCACCGAAACGTCGCTACTGCTCCCAGGATTAAGGGTGAGAATAGGCGCACCTAATATCGAGATTGTTCGGATGACATCAGTAGCAGCGTTGTAATTGCTATTAGAAGCAGCCGAAGCGGTGACGGTGCAGGTTCCGTTACCGACCGCATGCACCGCTCCACTCACAACGGTGCAGATTCCGCTATTTGATGTCCGGTAAGTTACCGCGCTTCCCCCATTAGCCAAACTGACCGAATTTGTGGCGGCGAGCGCCTGATCTGCACTAGCCGTAGTCATATTTGTGATAGCTGGGAAGGTAATTGCCTGCGATCCTTTATTGACCACCATAGTAAATGTTTTGGTCGTCGTTCCAAATGGGTTTCTGTAGTTGATCGTATAAGTAGCACTCGCAGCGGCGGCGGTTGGAATTCCAGCAAGTTGGCAGGTAAATGGATTTAGCGAGAGACCTGATGGTAGGCCGGTTACAGAACAGTCGGTCCAACCTTCAGAGGCAGTTATACCGCTTGAGGTCGAGTAAGTGCCGGTGTAGTTATGTAAAAGAGCATGAATCAATGGGATATTCAAAGAGGTGAGACTTGATCCCGTCGTCAACGTAAGAGTTGTTCCTCCACCATTAATTGTGATGGCACCCATTCCTGGAGCTGCGGTATATGTTTGATTGACGGTATTGCTGGCTGCTCCACGGTTTCCAGCTACTTTTATAGCAACGCTTGTGGCCGCCAAATAGGTGGTATCTCCGGCTTGGGCTGCAGTAACAATGCAAGTCGTAGCCCCGCTGGTGCTCGTTGTGCGAATATAAGCCAACCAATAGTAAATAGTTCCAGAGATAGTGCTGGACAAGACCTGCCCATATGAAGAGCAGCTCGCCGTATAAGTGACTGGTAAACCGCTAGATGAATAAGCGTTAAGCGGTTCCAGAATAAATGCTGACCCCGGCATTGTATTTACCGTCGGCACAGTTGGCGCAGCAATCAACTTGGGGAAGCGACCCATATATGGGAAGGTGATTGTCTGCGCCAATTTTGTTGCTACCGATGCCGCGACCACGGTCAAAGTTACGACCACTCCGTTGGAGAGTACGGGGGTTGCACCGCCGGTGCTACCGGTAATTGTGTAAGGAGTAGCGCTAAGTGCCGCCGTAGGCGTGCCCGTGATTAAGCCAGTTACGGTTGAAAAGGTTAAGCCCGCTGTCGAGAGAGCCGGTGAAATTGTGTAACTTTGAATGGGAGCGCCAGTCTGGCTGAGGGTGTAATTGGATGATGGCGCAGAATTTTGTGTCCAGCTCAGGGTTGAGATTGAGGTATATAAAACTGGTGGAGTAACGCTGGAGAGCGAACTGGCACTTCCCTCGGCATTCGTTGCTGTTATTACCACGGCATATCCAGCGAGTGAACTTGCAAAGGCGCAAGTTCTTGTTGAACCGGGGCTCACTGGAGCCGCGCAGCTCGTCGCAGTTAGAGTCCCTGATCCAGTCGTACTGGTTGCCACGGCAGAGTATGAGACAACTGCTCCCCCAGTCGTTGGCTCGGTAAAGGTTGCGGTGCTTCCAGACGTAGTTGGAGTACCTGGAGGACCAGGAGGAAGCTGCCCAGTGCCAACAGTGAGATCAAGTTGATTTGTCGCACTGAGGGGAAATGCGCCATTGTCCGTTGCGGATATTAGGAAGGTTCCCGCAAAATTAGTTCCGGTAGGGGGCGAAAGGGTGAGCGTCATCGAGGCGCTATTCGCAGCTGAAAGGGTCCCTGGTGTTGGCGAAATGGTGGCCCACGCTGGCAAGGTATTCGATGAAAAGACTAACTTCTGTGCCGCATCCGCATCCGCCGCGTTGTAAGTGATTGTCGTGGTGGCACTCGCGCTAATTGTCAAAGGATTTGTACTGGGCGTTCTGGTTAAAGTTGGAGCGTTATTTGAGGTGTTTGAAAATGATAAAAGCACATCGCGCGTCGTAAATTGGCCAATTGCATCTTTCGCCGTCGTTTTAAGTACGTAATAGATTGGCGTCGTATCTGTTCCACCCTTAAATGCCGCTTGGTATGTCGCCAATGAGCAGAAGGCGATACCAATCTGCAAAATTCCATTGCTAGTATTGAAATTTGAGCATGGAATAGCGCTAGCTCCATATCCACCGACCCCACTGACGACACTGGTGACCAAGGCGTATGTGACCGAATAACCATCTTGCCCGGAACCATTTTGCCCGGTTGCATTTAGATTGGTGGAGAATATGAAGGAAGGACTCTCGTTGTATTGAATATTTGTCATGTATCCGGTGTTGTAGATAGGAGCCTTACGGTCAACGGTCCCATCAATTCTGATCTGACCTTCAAATTCAATGACTTGATTAGTCGTATTCTTTATACCACCGATGCGATTGCTGCCAGTCTGGCTAAATAAGTAATCGAAGCTAGTGCTGAAATTCGGGCACGCAACATTAATTACAAAAGTGGTAGTAAATATGTTGTAAAGAGGCTGACTCGTATTGTCATACAAAGATGAAGTTGGGGTTGTGCTTTGGCCGACGCAAGCCTGCACTGATGTTGTGGTGCCCGTCGTACGATTCACTTGATACATGGTTGGGAAAGCGAAGTAGGTACATAGCGATCCCGAACTTCCCGAAGTTGGGCAAGCATCTTTTCTTTCAACCATCGTTGAGGTAATAGTGACAGTCTTTGCGGTGTGGTCATAAACAATGGATCCGACGGCGCCACGAAGATGCGTAGCTTGGACTGGAGATAAGAAAGCAGTAACTAGACCAAAACTCAACACGAGTATTAGGAATTTACTCCACCGATTACTAAACACTTTCGGTCCTAATCCCGTGGTCACTCTCGAAGG
The DNA here is from genome assembly GCA_903867285.1 of uncultured Actinomycetes bacterium. Taxonomy (GTDB): domain Bacteria; phylum Actinomycetota; class Actinomycetes; order Nanopelagicales; family Nanopelagicaceae; genus PALSA-747. The sequence continues at coordinate 4,956 of CAIPQX010000102.1, forward strand.
GAAATTACCTCAGTAAGTGATCGCGACCTCTTGATTAGTTAGTGTAAGTATCTAGACCGAAAGTTAACCCATGATTTAAGTAACAATGAAAGGTAAGAGTGCTACCCCTGCATCAAATTTAGAAGGCTGGAGTGCTACCCCTGAATCAAATCTAGATAGGGTATCTAAACCGATAATCTAAGTATTTCTTAATATTTTATTTAAGCGCAGCATTACGCACCGCTGTAACTGCTGCAGCGACATCTTCTGAGTTCGTCGACCAGTTACTTACTGATACACGAAGCACGCTCCGTCCACGCCACTTCGAGCCAGAGATCCACACCGACTTATCTTCTATCAACTTTGCACAGATCTCATCGGTGCGTTGATCGTTTTCGAATGCAAAACAAACTTGTGTAAAGGCAATTTCATTCAGCACTACGCAGCCTTCAATTTCAGATAATCCCTGCGCCATTAAGCGCGCGTTAGCCACTAACCGAGTAACGAGTTCAGATATGCCGTTACGCCCTAGTGAAAGAATCGCAGCCCAGACCGGAACTCCGCGAGCTCGCCTAGAAAATTCCGGTACCTTCTCAGATGGATCCCCGCGATCGTCATCCGCGAGAATCAAATAACTAGCGTGAACGCCATAGGTGCTTCGGAGGGCCGATGGATGCGCCACGATCGCAACTCCACAGTCATACGGAACATTGAGTGTCTTATGGGCATCGGTAGCCCAAGAATCGGCCAATTCAATTCCGTCGAGCGCTGGACGAAGTTCGAGTGATGCCAGAGCCCACAATCCAAATGCTCCGTCGACATGAACCCATGCTCCGTGCTTATGGGCCAATTCAATAGCTTGGCGAAAGGGATCAAATGCACCGGAGTGCAGATTTCCCGCTTGCAATACGACGATCGTCGGGCCAGAGCCACTCTCTAGCGCGATCTTTAGCGCATCAACTTTTATACGCCCTTGTTCATCCACGTCAATTTCGACCGGTGCCCCTAAGCCTATGTAGCGAAGTGCTCGGTCGACGGTGTCATGCCTCTCTGCACCCACAAGGACCCGAATTGGTGGAGCGCCATTTAATCCCAAACGGTCCAGATCCCACCCAACATCTGTCAAAACTTTTTGGCGACCCGAAATTAAACCCGTGAAGTTTGCCATCATGCCACCTGTTGGAAATCCGACATCAGCAGTTGCAGGTAACCCAAGCAAGTCCAATAACCATTTAGCGGCTATCTCTTCCACCGCTGCAGTTGTAGGCGTTGCAATTCGCGACGCACTATTTTGATCCCAGGTGCTGACAAGCCAATCCGCACCCAGAGAAGCGGGAAGCGTCCCGCCAATCACCCAGCCGAAGAAACGACCAGAACCCATAGCCATTAAACCTGCCTCACCGGCCGTTGCTAGTTTTTCTATAACAAGGGATGGATCAGTCGGTCCATCTGGTAACTCAGCACCAAAATCAATACTTATCTCATTGGCATTTCGCGCGGGATTAACATCCCGAGTTGGAATTGAGTCGAGCCATGATTGCGCGTGCTTGGCTGCGAGCTGCAAAGCACCCCTATATTTATCGCCGCTTGCGCTCATGCAGTTCCTTTCTAGAACTCAAGGTCACGAGCGTATAGACCAAGGCTTGCAAATTCTAGGGTGGTAATGCACTAAACACTTAATACACCGAATTTTATGATGCTTGAACTATTGTTTAAGCCCACGCGATTAGAGAGGCTTACCTTCCGCAAATGCACCCAACTTAAGGAGAGATTATGCAGCGGTACATTATCGAACGAGAAATCCCCGGCGCCGGATCCCTTGCAGAGGAAGATTTAAAGAATATTTCCAAGGTAAGCGATGGAGTTCTCGATGCGATGCATCAAGAGGGTGGTGCCATCGAATGGATTGAAAGTTATGCAGCTGGTGACAAGATCTACTGCATTTATGCTGCTTCAGATGAAGCATTAATCCGAGAACACGCAAAGCGCGGAGGTTTCCCTGCCAATAGCGTTGTCCCTATCGGTGGTGTTCTGAATCCAGAGAAGGGCCGCTAGCAGGCCCGATTTACTTCTCAATAAGGCTGTCACGTGCATGTGTGGCAGCCTTATTCGTGCAAACTTATGAGGCGACGGCGAATGACTTAAGGTATAAATCTCTGGCTTCTCCGCGATTGTAAAGTCCTAATTTTGAAAAGATGCGCATTGTTTCATGTCTAATTGTCGAATGGCTGTAGCCCAACTCTTTGCCGATTGCAACGTTGGTCATATCGTTGGAAATCAATTTCAGGATTGAGATCTGGCGAGGGGTAAGTATTTCGTTGATCTGCTCATTGAGAATCTGCTCCGGAACCTTCGAGATCCGGCGCTCTTTCGAAATATCAAGTGAGATGGAAGATAGGTTAGCAACCGCTGATATAAAGGAGATGATTCCTTCGTCAGCAACTAGCGCAACTTCCGTTTGTACGATGACCGCTCCGACAATTCCTGAACTGGTCTTCACAGGGAAAATTACTAAAGACTTCCAGGAGCCACTAGGCAGGTAGGCAGAAACATTTGGATAGTTGATAACTGAAGTCTCTTGATTATCATCGTTGCTGACAATCATAATTTCATTCACTTTTAGAACGTCGCTTACAGGTAATTGAGAATCAAGGGAAAACCCTGCGGCGGTAGATAACCACTCCTCGTTAACCCCGTAAGAAGCTGTTACTTTATAAGACTTATCATTATCTAGTTCGCAGAGTAGTACTGCGCTTGGTTCCATATCCACAAGAATCTGTGTTGCTAGTGCGTCGCACAGATCGGATTTGGTGAGATTTACCCTTCCGATGGTGCCGGCAAACTGGCTCACATGATTAAGCTGATTAAGAGTTATCCCATTATCGACAGGAACGGTTGCAACATCAAGGCGTGAAGATTCTGCCCGGTCAATCTTTGGCTCGAAGGCCTTGAGTTGGTTGGTGTTCATAGTTGGGAAATGTACGCTGTGTCTAAAAGTGGGGATAGCGCCACATAGGTGAGAATAGGGGTGAAATCTAATTTAATGAGTGCCAGCAAGGCCTTCTATTGCACTCATGGGTGAGAATAGGGGTGAGACTAGGGTGATAAAGATAGCCCAGCAGCTGGATTTCAACCGGAGGTAACCGTGCCACAGACCTTTCCACACTCTCAGTGAAGCGAGATAAGTGGCATAGATACGCCCACATTCCAACCCCTATATATCTTCTCGCTCTGATCATTGGCTTGCCCTGGATCAGTGGGAGCGGTGATCCGAAATGGATATTGGTACACCTATTACTTCTCGGCGCAATCACTAATTTAATCTTCGTATGGAGCTCGCATTTCACCGCAACCATGTTGCGGTTGCCGCAAGAAGCCGATCGCAAGCGTTACCTTGTTCGAGTAATAGTTCTTAATCTTGGTGTCATATCTGTCATCGTAGGAAAGATACAAGGACTTAAATTCCTGATGGCCTTGGGAGCGGTCGCGGTAGTCATCAGCGCCGGATTACATGTGCGATCGATTCAAATTCAAATTACGAGAGCACTTCCAACTCGATTCAAAAAGATTCCCCGCTTCTACATCGTAAGTGCCCTTTTTCTTATTCTGGGCGGGGTGCTGGGCGGATTACTGTCCCAAGGCCCCAAGGGTGAATTCAAGTACCGACTTCTAGTCGCTCACTATTCCACCAATATCTTTGGATGGATTGGAATCACCATCGCTGGAACTCTCATCACCTTTATTCCCACCATGTTGCGGACGCAACTACCAGAGAAGGCGGAGAAACACGGTTACAAGTCTTTGCCTTGGTTAGTTGGTTCAGTCTTAGCAATCGATGTCGGTGCCTTAGTCAATATTCGTGCCATCGCCCTTCTGGGCATTCTCGCTTACCTCGGCGCCTGGATCTATCTTTTGTTGCCGCACGTACGCTTCATAGTGCAACGAAATAGTCCTTTCTCATTTATGAGCACCGTCTTCTCCATAATTTGGTTGGCTTTCTCTTTGATCAGTTTAGGAATAGATATTGCCAGCAACGATAATTGGAAATTGGTGAGTTCTCGAACCGAATCTCTGATCTACATATTAGGTATTGGATTCGCGCTGCAAATGGGGTTGGGAGCACTTTCGTATTTGATACCAGCCGTCCTGGGCGGCGGACCAGCAAATGCTCGGCAAAATGTGAGTGTCTCCGATCGCCTAAAGGTAGCCAGATTGATTTTGCATAACGTGGGCCTGGGACTCTTAGCCACTAATTTCTCACGGGTGCTCTTCCTCGTAGGCGGGGCTATGGTCGCCCTCTCCATAATTCTCAATCTCTTCCTCCTGGGATCACTGCGCCCGGCAAAGCGCGAGTAAATTGGACCCATGGCCGATAAGAAACTGACCCAAGCACTCCAGAATTTAGTTTCTCGCGGGGAGCTAAGCCAAGAAGATGCCCTCAAGGTTGAAGCTGAGTTCCACAAAGCCACAGAAGAAGATGGTTCGAAGCGCAGGGTTCTTTCAGAGGTCGGCGGGTATTTGGGTGGGATCTTTATATTAATTGCACTGTTGATCCTCTTTAGCCAGAGCTGGCGGCATATCTCGCGAATTGCTCAGTTCTCACTTTTCTTACTGGCAGCAATATTGCTATTCGTCGCAGCGAGAGTGACGGGCAAAACCACCAATTCGCGGACCCGACTAGCGGGATTGCTTGGAGTCGTATCGTCGATCTGTGCCACTATGGCAATCATCGTCATCAGATCAAATAGCAATGAGTTAGTAACTCTCGCCTTGCTTGTTGGCTGGCTCGTTACCTATTTCGCCTTTATCTTGTACCGGACAATTCTTGGCGAACTGAGTTTGGCTGGCTTTTCGATTGCTTTCGCCTTCTCTGGGGGAAATTCACTATTCCCTCACATGATTAACAATTCCATTATTATTTCGTTGATTCTGGGAACCATTGGTGCTATTTGGTTGTACCTCGCCAACAACAACTTCTTTAATAGGGCATTCGGTGACGCTGTGGCAATGGCGATGCTATTTGTTAGCGGACAGATGCTTTACGGAGGAACGGTTCGCTTTCTTACTTATCTAATATGTATAGCAATTGCAGTGGTAGCCAGTTGGCTCTATTCACGTGCACCAGAGTGGCCGTTGCTAGTGGGAGGCATCGCCGCAATCACGGTGGGCACTGGAGAATTTGTCGGAGAAACTCTTGGCGGTTCCTTGGGAGCAGCCCTGGGATTATTGACCTCCGGAATCTTCTTTGTAATCGGCAGTATCTATTCCTTAAAGCGATCTAAGCGCGTGGATCTAGATGAGCCAGGGTATGTCTGATCTCTTGATAAAAAGTAATTGAACCATCCTCTTGCATGTGCTTAGCTAGAATTGCTTCGGCTGCGCTACGTAATGCGGCCCTCTCTCCCTCGGGTACTTGTAGCCACATTCCTCTCTGACCTGTCGACCAGGAGAACTCGTACCATTTATCGAAGTTCTGAAACCGCACCGGCAACATCTGCTTTACAGTTCTTACCTCGTGGTAACCCGCGTTTGTCAGCAAAGCCTCCATCCCTTCATCACTGGCAAAAGGTCCACGGATGCCGCTAGCGCGCGCATCCAGAGTGCTCACTGGTAAATACTTCTCGAAGAGTTGATCGATCTCCTGCCAACCCGGGTCATTTACGCCAAAGGTGGTTACGCCTATTCGTCCAGAACTCACTAAGTACTTACGCCAATTTCGCAACGCTTCCAGAGGATCGGGAAGGAAGAAGAGAACGAGGCAGGATGAAATTGCATCGAACTCCCCCTCGACTTTAGTTGGGGATTGCGCGTCATCAACAAAGAGATTCACATTTGAAAGATTCTTCTGCTTCACCATGGATTGAGCATTCTCGATCATTCTCGCTGATATGTCGAAGCAGGAGATCATCCCCTTATCACCGAGCTTGGCAGATGCATGTTCTGCCACTGCACCTCGGCCGCACCCAATATCTAACCAAGATTCACCCGGCAACGGGCGCAGAGCTTCTGATAAACCAGCCGCAATGGGCTGAAAGAAATCCACTCCCGCCCTGTCATATGAATCCGAAATGAGATCGAAGAGTTTTGCGATTTTATTAGTCTGCTCGGCCTTTTCGCTCATACCAAATTGTCAACGATCAATCTTGAAATTACTACAGATACCTTGATTAAAATAGCCATAGCGACTTCAATGACCTATATGACTTACGACGTTAATAGAATTCGGGCAGATTTCCCAGCGCTAAATGCAGGTTTAGCCTTCTTTGATGGCCCCGGAGGAAGTCAGGTTCCATCTCAGGTTGGCAGGGCAATATCTGATGCAATAACAAAACCGATTTCCAACCGCAACGTTGTAACCCAATCCGAACGCAATGCTGAAGAGATAGTTATCAATTTTCGCCAGGCGGTCGCGGATCTAATTAACGCTGATCCAGGCGGCGTAGTTTATGGACGCAGTTGGACCCAAATTACCTATGACTTCTCGCGAACGCTGGCTAAAACGTGGAGCGCGGGCGATGAAATTGTTGTCACAAACCTGGATCACGATTCGAATATCCGGCCCTGGATTCAGGCGGCTGAGTCAGTAGGCGCAATAGTGCGTTGGGCGAAAATCGATCCTGAAACCGGAGAACTGCCCACATCGGCTATCTCGGAATTACTCAGCGCAAAGACCCGCCTAGTCGCCGTCACCGGCGCAGGTAACACCTTAGGAACAAGACCTGATATCAAAGCGATATCGGCAGCGGTCCATCAAGTGGGAGCGCTGCTCTATGTCGATGGAGTGCACTTAACACCGCACACCCCCATAGATGTACAAGAAATCGGCGCAGATTTCTTCGGATTTTCCTTCTACAAACTATTTGGACCACACTGCGCAGCGCTGGCCGCAGATCCACAATTGCTCAAGACTCTAAACAATGACAAGTTATTACCTGCTACCAGTGCAGTTCCAGAGCGATTCGAGTTTGGAACGCTCCCCTACGAAATTATGGCTGGTGCCACCGCTGCTATTGATTACATCGCAGAGATGGTCTCGAGTGACAAATCAACTCGGCGAGAGAAAATCCTGCATTCGATGCGTGAGCTAGAAAACTATGAAGAGGGGCTATTTGCCGCAATGGAATCTGGCATCCAAGCGTTGCCAGGAGTAACGACTTATGGACATGCCAAGAAGAGAACACCAACGGTCTATTTCAATCTTGCGGGTTACCAAGGCGCAGAGGTCTATAAACACTTAGCGGAGCTCAACGTAAATGCCCCTGCCGGAAACTTCTACGCGCTGGAAGTATCTAGAACGCTAGGACTTGGTGATACCGGAGCAGTGCGCGTAGGGCTGGCTCCTTACAGCACCCTTGAGGATGTAACTCGTCTCCTTAAAGGTTTACGTGATCTGACCAAGTAGTACGGTTTGGGTCCTATCCGTTAATCGAAGACATATCAGCGTATCGATCTCCGACAGTTACCCCAATAGGAGCGATCGCGTTCAAAGTTTCGACATCACTGTTATCCAAAGTTATTTCGACTGCTGCAAGATTTTCCTCGAGCCTTGAAATCTTTCGTGTTCCAGGAATTGGCACAATGTTCTCACCTCGGGCCAGGAGCCACGCGAGAGCAAGTTGTGCAGGAGTGACTCCTTTTCTGCCTGCCATATCTTTAACGGCTGTCACGATTTTAAGATTTTGCGAGAAGTTATCTCCCTTAAATCGGGGGTGGGTGCGGCGCGTGTCATCGGCCGCAAGGTCGTCGATGGTGGTGATGGCTCCGGTGAGAAAACCCCTTCCTAGGGGAGAGTACGGAACAAACCCGATTCCGAGTTCTTGGACGGTCGCCAAAATCCCGTTTGCTTCAATATCGCGCGTCCAGAGCGACCACTCTGATTGCAATGCAGTTATTGGATGCACGGCATGCGCGCGACGGATCGTTTCTGCCGAAGCCTCCGAAATACCTAGATGGCGCACCTTTCCAGCATCGACCAACTGCTTAAGCGCTCCCCAAGTTTCCTCGACAGGGACTGAACGATCGACCCGGTGCTGATAGTACAAATCAATGTGGTCGACGTTGAGACGCTTCAATGAATCATTGCAAGCCTTAATCACATATTCGGGACTTCCGTTTATACGTCGGGTTCCATCTGCGAACCTTTCGTTACCGAATTTGGTTGCGAGCACAACTTCCTCTCGACGACCTGCAATCGCCTTGCCGACTAATTCTTCGTTAGTGAAAGGCCCGTACATGTCAGCGGTGTCGATCAGATTGCCGCCAAGATCTAAGAAACGGAGGATGACCGCTATCGAATCAGTGTCATCGCGAGGTCCGTAGAATTCGGACATTCCCATGCAGCCAAGTCCAAGTGATGACACGTTCAAGTCGCGTAATTTACGAAATTTCATGGTCAATTAAAGCATCACCACGCTCTTTTAGCGGATCCGCACTAGTGACTTCGGCACATTCCCAGGTCTATATTGCCTATAAGGGAATGAGGGAAAGATATGGCTAAGATTGTCAAAAAGAAGGACTTACCTCGTGCAGAGTCGCTTCGTGATGGACGCCAGCGCATCGATTTAGTCACAAAAGATATTTTTGGGACAACCGATGTACAAGCCGATTGGGTTACTTATCAAGCCGGTAGAGATGCTCCTGCGCACTATCACACTGGTAGTCGACACTATTTCTTCATTATAAATGGCACTGGAACTTTCCACGGTGGCGGAAATAGTTTCCAATTAGAGCCTGGTGATGTCGTCATGTCAGAAGAAGAAGAGATGCACTCCTTTACCAGCGACTCCGACGAGAAATTGGAATTTATTGAGCTCTGGGTTCCGGCTCCAACGCAAACAATTTGGGAAGATCCCGAAGACGCGTGCCGCTGGTCACCCATTGCGAAGGTGACTGCCGAGAGTTAAAACTAAAAGCTAGTTTCCTTGCCGGATTTCATGCTCAAGTTTCTCATGAGGCGAACTCAAATAGTCATAATTCTGGATTGCGCGTCCAGCTATTAGTTCATTAGAATCTCCAAATGGTTGCTGACGATGCAAGTCATATCAAGGCCGGGCAACGAACAAATCCAATTGTCGAAGGCGCAGTAAGTTCTGTTCGAGTGGCGACACCGTCGGATATCGATGGAATCAGCGATATCTTTACTTCGGCTTTCTTTGAGGATCCGCTATGGGGTCCCGTTTTTCCAGATGTCACTCGTCGAGCCACGCAGGCGAATGCGTTCTGGCGCCAATTTGTTACGTCAGCGCTCCGGCATCCGTGGACTTTCATCACTGAGCCAGGTCAATCTGCAGCGACGTGGCTACCGCCTGGGAGTGATGAATTCACAGCTGAAGATGAAGCCTCCTTCGAAAGCTTTCTTGTCGCGATTGCAGATCAGCAAATTGCTGACA
>CAIPQX010000103.1 GCA_903867285.1 uncultured Actinomycetes bacterium
AAGCGCTGCTCTTCATCCACAATGACCAGGCCGAGATCCCTGAAAATCACATCTTTAGAGAGTAAGCGATGGGTACCGATCACGATGTCGATGCTGCCAGTGGCCAACCCTTCGAGAATCTCCTTCGATTCTTTCGCGGTATTGAAGCGCGATAGACCAGCGATCCGCACGGGGAAGCCGGCATAGCGCTCTGCGAAAGTTTTGAGATGCTGCTGCACTAAAAGAGTTGTAGGAACCAAGACTGCAACCTGCTTGGCATCTTGCACCGCCTTAAAAGCCGCGCGAATCGCAATTTCAGTCTTCCCGTATCCCACATCCCCGCAAATAATGCGATCCATGGGATGACTACGCTCCATATCGCGTTTAACCTCATCAATTGTTGAGAGCTGATCGATTGTCTCTACAAATGGGAAGGCTGCTTCTAACTCGCGCTGCCACGAGGTATCTTGGGAAAAGGCAAAGCCTGGAGCACTCATTCTGGCTGCATAAAGTTGAATGAGTTCGGCTGCTATCTGCTTGACTGCCTTGCGCGCCTTGCGTTTAGTGTTCTGCCAATCCGCACCCCCAATACGGTGCACCGTAGGTGCTTCTCCGCCGACATATTTCGTTACCTGCTCGAGAGTATCTGTCGGAACAAATAATCGATCTCCGGGGTGACCCTTCTTCGAAGCAGCATATTCGATGACTAAATATTCACGCGAAACCCCAGCAACCGTTCTCGCGACCAGTTCCACATATTGCCCCACGCCATGTTGTTCGTGAACCACATAGTCACCGGCCTTGAGTTCAATCGGATCAATCGCCTTCTTGCGCCGCGAGGGCATTCGAGCCTGATCTTTATTGGAGCTGCGCACGCCGGTAATATCTTTCTCAGTTATCAGCGCACTCTTGAACTCGTGCGAGATAAACCCATGTTCAATCGGCGTTGCTACTACATAGATGGCATCGCGAGTCAGACCCGATGAAATATTTTTAAGCAGTCGGACGGGAAGTCCCGATTGCTGAAATAATTTGGCGTAGCGCTCAACAATTCCAGGTCCCGCGGCGGTAAATACAAGTAGGTATTTCTCTGTTAACCACTCTTGCAGATCGGCGACAAGCCCTGCAGTGTGGCCCTTGTATTCTGGTACTCCCAGCAGCGGAATACTCTGCTCACCCTCGGAGTAGTCGCTGGAATATGGATCGATCGAAGTCCAATGATTGGCCCGTTCTCGCAGTTGGTTCAGCGTGAAATAACCGCCGCCCGCTAGCTCGGCAGTGAGGTTTATAGGAGCCTGCGCCCCGTGAGCGGCATTTGACCACGAAGCGTCGAGAAATTCCGCATTTGTCGCGACTAGATCCAACGCTCGAGAGTTGATGCGCGGTTCATCGATAAGAACTATCTGAAAATTTACTGGCAGTAAATCCACAATCGATGTTAGATCATTTCTCAGCAGTCCCTGCAGCGATTCCATTCCATCAACATAAATTCCCTCGGATAATTTTGCCGTGAGCTCTGCTACCTCTGGAAAGGCGGTGGTCAGGTAGCGCGCACGCTCTCTAATCTTGGGCGTCAGCAATATCTCGCGACAGGGGTAGATGGTCACCTGTCCCGTTACCGGTTCATAGGTCCTTTGATCGGCGACCGTAAACCAAGCAATCTCTTCAATCTGATCTCCGAAGAAATCAATACGGATGGGATGATCTTGATCCGGGAGAAAGAGATCGAGAATTCCACCGCGAACTGCAAAGTCACCGCGCCTTTCAACGAGATCCGTTCTTATGAATCCCAAGAGAACAAGGTGGGCGATCAACTCGCTCATGGGTATTTCTTGCTCAATATCGAGTGTTAGTAGCGAAATTTCCAGCGGGGCGATGGGCTGAATCAAGGCCCGTACCGAGGTCACGATTACCTTGGCAGTGGCAAAGTTGGAGAGAACCTTGATGCGAGTAGCGACGGTGTCGCTCTTGGGACTGAGTTTTTCGTGGGGCAGAGTCTCCCAGGGAGGAAGTTCTACTACCGCGCCCGAACCAAGATAGGTATCTAATTCATCCTTAAGTTCACTCGCCCGCCTAGAAGAGGCAGTGACCACGATCAGTGGTGAGCGTTCACTTCGAGCGGCTAGCAAGAGACCGACGGTGGAGGTCGGAGCGGCTAGATGTTCGGCCGATTGATCAATCTCAATATCCGAGAAGGCGCGCAGCAGAGTGTTCATGACCACCTCCCCACGCCAAAAGCCCCCAAATTCCAAAGAGTTGGGGGTACTTAATTAAGGGAATTCTAGCCCTCTGGGGGTGGGATGATTTACCCCTGTACAAGCCCCCACCGGTGTGGGCCGCATCGCTTAGCCAATCCGCGGAGGTAACGCGAGCATGAGCAATCCCAATCAGTCCACCGATCCAAAGAGTTACATCGCGCGCGATGATCAAGCGCTGCGCAGTGATGTACGCAAACTCGGTGAGTTATTGGGAGAGACTCTGGTGCGTCAAGAGGGCGCCGACTTATTGCAGTTAGTCGAATCCGTTCGTAAGGCCGTTCGCGAAGGCGGCGGCGAAGAGATTCTGTCAAAGCTTTCGGTAGAAGATAGCGTGCAACTTGTTCGCGCATTCAGTACCTACTTTCATCTTGCCAATGTTGCCGAGCAGGTTCACCGCGCCCGCGTACTTCACGATGAACGTGAAGCGAGTGGCTCATGGATCTCTCGCGCCGTAGACCGAATCATCGCGGCACAAGAAAGTGGCCACGAGATCACGCAGGTAGATTTGCAAAGTTGGATGGATGAATTTTCCGTGCGCCCGGTCTTCACCGCGCACCCAACTGAAGCGGCTCGTCGATCGGTGCTGAGTAAGTTGGGAACAATCGCTGATTTGCTCGATGATAAAAAGGGATCGGTACAAGAACGTCGTTTGGCCGAAACCGTTGATCTCCTCTGGCAGACCGATGAACTTCGTTTAGGTCAACCCGAGCCGCTTGATGAAGCGGTAAATGCGCTTTACTATCTTGATGATCTCTTCTCTATGACCGTTCCAGATGTCTTGGATGATTTCGCTCGTGAGCTTTCGCGTTTGGGTGTAACCATCTCTCCCACCTCGCGTCCGCTCTCCTTTGGAACCTGGATCGGTGGAGATCGAGATGGCAATCCAAATATCACTGCGGCGGTAACGCGTGATGCGATTACGCTACAAATAGGTCACTTCATTCGAGCGATGTTGGCTGCCCTTGATCCACTGCGCCAGGCTCTGTCGGTCTCAACCCGTATCGCCGGTGCATCGCAGCAGCTGCAAGATTCCGTGACGCGAGATTTAGATAACCTCCCCGAGATCGAAGCTCGCTTCCGTCGCCTGAACGTCGAGGAGCCATACCGCCTTAAAGCAACTGCGATCAGACACCGCTTGATTCTTACGCAGCGTCGCCATGCAGCCAATGCGCCGCACCAAGAGGGTCGAGACTACGAAAACACCGCAGAACTCTTGGCCGACCTCATTCTTATGCGTGACTCGCTTCTCGCCCACAAGGGTGAACTCATTGCTCATGGCCTCTTAGAGCGGGTTATTCGCTCGGTTTCAACCTTTGGAATTACCCATGCAACGATGGATGTTCGCGAGCATTCAGATGCGCACCATCATGCTTTGGCGCAATTGAAAGCCAATCCAGATTCGATTGATACCCTCGCTCAGAACACCATTGATACTTTTAAGGCAATCAACGATTTGATTCAGAAGTTCGGACCTGAAGTTATCGAGACCTACATTATTTCGATGACAAAATCTCACACCGATGTACTCGCTGCCGTAGAACTGGCCACGCACGCTGGTCTCGTCGTGGGCGGACATTCCAAGGTCGGCTTCGCTCCACTGTTAGAAACCGTGGCGGAATTACGTGCGGCAGATTCGATCTTGGATCTCTTACTCTCCGATCCAAAGTACCGCGAGATTGTAAAGAGTCGTCACGATGTACAAGAGGTGATGCTCGGCTACTCCGACTCGAATAAGGATGCCGGAATTGCCACCTCGCAGTGGGAAATCCATAAGGCACAACGCAAACTTCGCGACGTTGCTATTAAGCACGGTGTAAAGCTCCGACTCTTCCATGGTCGTGGCGGTTCAGTGGGCCGTGGTGGTGGACCTACCTACGATGCGCTGATTGCACTTCCTTGGGGCTCCATAGATGGCCAAGTGAAGATGACGGAGCAGGGCGAAGTTATCTCCGATAAATATGCGCTCCCCGCACTTGCTCGCGAAAATGTAGAACTCACCTTGGCGGCTGCGTTGGAGGCGACGGTTCTCAATAGAGCGCCGCGGCAGAGCCCCGCCGATTTGGCGCTGTGGAGCAACTGCATGGATCTGGTGAGCGATAACGCATTTGCGCGCTACCGGGCCCTCGTCGACCATCCAGATCTCCCCGCATATTTCTATGCATCAACTCCGGTGGAACAACTAGGAGATCTCTTCTTGGGTTCGCGCCCATCGCGTCGTCCTGATGCCTCTAGCGGTCTGGGTAGCCTGCGGGCGATTCCTTGGGTCTTCGGTTGGACACAATCGCGTCAGATCGTCCCAGGCTGGTTCGGAGTTGGATCTGGCTTGAAAGCTGCGCGCGAAGCAGGACAGTTACCAGTCCTCACCGGCATGCTGAAGGATTGGCACTTCTTTAGAACCTTCATCTCCAATGTCGAAATGACCTTAGCCAAGACCGATTTGTTGATGGCGGGTAAATATGTCGACCGCTTGGTCGAGCCGAGTTTGCATCACTTCCTGGCAACAATTGAGGAAGAGTTCAACCTCACCGTTGCCGAGATCATGCTCTTGACCCAGAAGAACGAAATTTTGGGCGATCAACCGATCTTGGCACGTACCTTGGGAGTTCGCGACGCCTATCTCGCGCCTCTGCACTTACTACAAATATCTTTGCTGGAGCGAGTACGCAAGGGCGAGAGTCCAGATAGCACGATACGTAGAGCGTTGCTGCTAACCATTAACGGCGTTGCTGCAGGGTTGCGAAATACGGGCTGAGTTAAGCCGCGCCGTGACAGCGCTTGTATTTCCTACCCGAACCGCAAGGGCAGGGAGCATTCTTAGGGGTTCCACCGCTCTGCTGCGTTGAGCCATCCTCATCCGCTGCGGTGTAGCGCAATTGACTGACCTCGGCCTGATCCGGAACTTCTAATCCGGGAGCGGCAATTATTGGAGCCCCGTTCTCATCGGTAGCCTCGACATTAACTTCAACGTGGAAGAGCAGACCTACTAATTCTTCTTTAATTCCATCCATCATCGCGGCAAACAATTCATAGCCTTCACGTTGATATTCAACGAGGGGATCGCGTTGGGCCATGGCGCGCAAGCCAATGCCCTCTTGTAAATAATCCATTTCGTAGAGGTGCTCGCGCCACTTGCGATCGAGAACTGAAAGCAGCACCTTGCGCTCAAGTTCGCGGGTTACGGGTGGGGTAAGTGACTCTTCGCGGGCTAAGTACTGAGCTCTAGCATCCCCGAGTACGCGATTTAAAACGAGATCGGCATCAAGGTTTGCGACTCCTCCGACTTCAGCGGCCATAGATTGCGCCGTGATCGAAGATGGGTACAAAACATTGAGCGCAAGGAATAGCGCGTCGAGGTCCCATTGCTCTGGGAATCCTTCAGCTGTTGCACCTTGCACATAGGCAGTGATCGTGTCCTCTAAGAAGTTCTTAACCTGTTCGCTGATGTCGGCACCTTCGAGAACCTCGCGGCGCTCTGAGTAAACAACGGTACGTTGGCGATTCATGACATCGTCATATTTCAAAACATTCTTACGCATTTCGAAGTTGAGTGATTCAACTTGGGTTTGAGCAGAGCGAATTGCATTAGAGACCATCTTTGATTCGATAGGTACATCATCGGCGATTCCAGCTGCTCCAAGGAAACGTTCTACTAATCCGGAGTTAAAACGACGCATGAGATCATCTTGAAGTGAGAGATAGAAACGAGATTCTCCTGGATCGCCTTGCCGTCCAGAGCGACCGCGCAGCTGATTATCGATGCGGCGAGATTCATGGCGCTCGGTACCAAGTACGTAGAGACCTCCGGCGGCAACGACGGTTTCGTGTTCCAGCGCGACAGCGGCCTTCTGCTTGGCAATTTCAGCGGGCCATGCTGCTTCATACTCCTCGGGAGTTTCGGCAGGATTTAATCCGCGGCGTTGTAGTTCAAAGTCAGCCATAAATTCTGGATTTCCACCGAGCATAATGTCGGTACCTCGGCCAGCCATATTTGTAGCAACGGTTACTGCTCCTGCGGTGCCCGCGCGCGCAATAACTGCCGCCTCACGCTCATGCTGCTTAGCATTCAAAACTTCATGCCTAATGCCGCGACGAGTCAAGACCGCAGAGAGCTCTTCGGATTTCTCGACGGAGACGGTTCCAACCAGCACAGGTTGCCCCGCCTTGTGGCACTTGGCGATATCGTCGGCAACAGCCAAGAATTTCGCAACTTCGGTCTTGTAAATGAGATCAGATGAGTCAACACGAGCAGTTGGCTTATTAGTTGGAATTGGAATAACACCCAACTTGTAAATCTGCATAAATTCAGCGGCTTCAGTCATAGCGGTACCGGTCATTCCCGATAGCTTCTTATAGAGGCGGAAGTAGTTCTGCAAGGTTATGGTTGCAAGGGTCTGATTCTCATCTTTGATCTCAATGCGCTCTTTCGCTTCGAGAGCTTGGTGAAGACCTTCCGCGTAGCGTCGACCAGAGAGCATGCGGCCGGTGTGCTCATCAACAATGAGAAGTTCGCCAGTCATCACAACATAATCTTTATCACGCTTGAATAACTCTTTGGCGCGGATTCCATTGTTGAGGTAGCCAATGAGAGGCGTATTTACCGCTTCGTAAAGATTTTCAATTCCAAGAATTTTTTCTACCCTGGTTACGCCCTCTTCCAAAATGGAGACCGTCTTCTTCTTCTCATCAATTTCATAATGGAGATCGCGTTGTAACTGACCACAGATATTTGCAAATTCAACGTACCACTTGGTGGCTTTATCAGCCGGTCCACTGATAATCAACGGAGTTCTGGCCTCATCGATCAAGATCGAGTCAACTTCATCGACGATGGCAAAGTTGTGCTCGCGTTGAACGCAATCTTCTAACGACCAAGCCATGTTGTCGCGCAAATAGTCGAAACCAAATTCATTGTTTGTGCCATACGTAATATCTGCCGCATAGGCTTCGCGACGTTCGGCGGGAGTCATGCTCGCCAGAATTACGCCAACGCGTAGACCAAGGAAACGGTGGACACGGCCCATCCATTCGCTATCGCGCTCTGCTAAGTAATCATTGGTTGTGACAACGTGGACACCCTTGCCAGTCAAGGCATTGAGATATGCAGGGAGCGTTGAAACAAGAGTCTTTCCTTCACCGGTACGCATCTCGGCGATATTTCCTAAATGGAGCGCGGCTCCGCCCATGATCTGCACGTCATAGTGACGCTGTCCCAAGGTGCGCATGGCAGCCTGACGGACAGTAGCAAATACTTCAGGGAGCAAAGCGTTGAGGTCTTCCCCGGCGGCATATCGATCGCGAAATTTCTGAGTTTGAGCGCGAAGTTCCTCATCGCTGAGCGCGACGACCTTGGACTCCCAAGAGTTAACCTCTTCGGCAATTTTCTCTAGGTTGCGAATCGCACGACCCTCGCCAGCGCGAAGGATTTTATCTAGAACAGCCACGAACCCTCATTTCAGAAATTTTAAGCATCAACTAGCCCCCTATCGTATTAGGAAAAAACACGAGGCGAGACCCCGGCCGCGAGCACCCCAGATGGGGCAATTCCGTGCTCCTGCAGGGCTCGTAGCCCCTCTCGGATAGAACTACCTGAAGTCACTAGGTCATCGATCAAGAAGATCGGCTCAGGAGCTAGAAGAAAAGAGCGCGGAATGTGGCGACTCACTACAGAGTAGGCCCCGCTGATATTGCGCGTTCGCTCCGCCCGATTGAGATTGCTCTGATCTGCAATCTTACGATTAACGCCCAGCGCCTCTATTACCGCAACCGTCTGCGAGGAGCTCCTCTCAATAAGAGCGGCCGCGCGACGGGCCAGCAAATACGAGTGGCGAAAGCCGCGTTTACGATTGGCCAGAGGGCTCGAAGGGATTGGAATAAATGTCGCCACAGGTGACTGGCTCGGGTTAGTTTTTGTACTCATAAAGGTTTCAACAAGCAGCCCGGCCAAATAATTCCGCGCCGGCTGATCATTCTCTTCTTTAGCCAAAAGTATGAGCTGAGCTAACTCATCTCCATAGTAAGCGCCAGCCCATAATGGAGTTCCTGCAATTTCGCGCCGGCCCGTAACTCGAGAGATCTTCGATTCGCATAGGCTGCAGAGTGCAGAGTCGGGTAACGCACAGAGAAGGCAAGCGGTCGGAAAGAGCAATTGAAGAAGCGAATTCATACCAGCAACTATCTTCTTATTTAAATATCATCCTCGTCAAAAGATAAGAAGGATGTGGATGACCCATCGTTGGGGTCGGCGGCAATGGGTTCATTTTGAATCGGAATTCCCGGCGCCTTCGGAACGGTTAATACAAAGTGCGCTCCCTTGCCCGGAGCGCCCCATGCTTTAAGGGTGCCTTGGTGCAATTTCGCATCATCGAGCGCAATGGAAAGTCCCAGCCCGGTGCCGCCGCGCAACCGAGAGCGAGATGGATCTGCGCGCCAGAAGCGATCAAAGAGGCGCTCCGACTCACGCTCGGTAAAACCAATTCCAAAGTCGCGGATGCCGACTGCAACTTCAATCTCTGAATCGATAATAGTTATCTCTATCGCCTTACCTTCGCTGTGATCAATGGCATTTGAAATTAAGTTTCGTAGAACTCTCTCTACACGCCTTGGATCGACGGAGGCAATCACTTCATTCTCTGGGAAGAAGGTAACTATCTGCCCCGTGTGACCAACTTGCATTTGATCGATGGATTGCATGGCCAGCGATTTAATATCGACATCTTTGAGCTCCAATATCGATGCGCTGGCATCGAAACGACTGACCTCCAAGAGGTCGGTGAGGAGAGATTCAAAGCGAGTAATTTGAGATTGCAAGAGTTCAGCGCTGCGAGCCGCAGCGGGGTCCATCTTCCCTTTACTTTCAGCAATTACATCCGAAGCCATGCGAATGGTCGTCAGCGGAGTCCGTAGTTCATGAGACACGTCAGAGACAAAGCGCTGCTGCAGGCGAGAAAGGTTTTCCAGGCGTGATATCTGTTGCTGCATCGAAAGCGCCATCTCATTGAATGAAATTGCCAACCGCGCCATCTCATCTTGGCCAGTAACGTGCATGCGACGATTCAAATCACCCGCGGTTAACTGTTCTGCAATCTCCGCCGCATCTCGTACTGGATTGATCGCCTGACGAATGACGTACCACGAGATTCCACCGACCACGAAGACGAGGAGGAATCCAGCGAAGAGAAGCAGTTTGCCGATGAAATCGACGATGGTCTGTTGCTCCGTCAAGAGAAATACGTAATATAACTCGTAGGGCGACTGCGGAGGAATTTCTATCGCATTGCCGACAATGATCGCAATCTTTTTGCTTCCATCTTTATATCCAATTTCCCCGCGAATCCATTTTGCGGAACCCAATTTCCGAACGTCAGCCCGCAAGGAATCTGGGATGGAGGCGATCTCAACATTTCCCGAAGCTCCGTTGTATTTTGTGTTCGTTTTCTTTATGAGCGGGGACCCTATGAGAATAACTTCGCGCGGCGTAGTTGCCGCTGTCGGATCATTTGACTGCAGAATCTTTGCAACTACCGTCGGCAATTTGAGAGTAGGTAGATAGAGCGTCGCATCTAACTGCCCCTGGTCATACTCATAGAGAGATTGTGCTTCGGAGAGCGACTCATTGGTCTTTTCACGGTAAATCCCGTTAGAGATTTGAATGAAGAGAATGCTTCCCACAAGCGAGATGAGAATGATGGAGAGAAAGAAAGTTGTTGTAATGACGCGAAAGAGGATTGAGCTCCGCCATTTCACTCCTAGCCATTTCATACCTGGCTCGTTCCCGCCTTATATCCAACCCCTCGAACGGTAAGTACGACTTGAGGATTATCAACATCCTCCTCGACCTTGGCGCGCAATCTCTGAACGTGGACATTAACGAGGCGGGTATCCGCAGCATGTTGATAACCCCAAACTTCGCTCAGTAGCGCATCACGGGTAAATACTCGCCCTGGCTCTTTCGCTAAAGCGACAAGGAGATCGAACTCCAGGCGCGTGAGTGGAATCGTCTTTCCATTTCTAATAATGGTGTGCGCCACTTGGTCGATGACAATGTCACAGATGCGCAAAGTGGTTGAACTTTCGCTATTTGATCGACGTAAACGGACCTTGATGCGGGCGACCAACTCTGCCGGATTAAAGGGCTTGATCATGTAATCGTCAGCCCCGGCTTCCAGCCCCTTCACAACATCGTAGCTATCGCCTTTTGCCGTCAGCATAACAATCGGAACCATCGACTTTTCGCGGATTTTTTCACAGACTTCGATACCGCTCAACCCCGGCAGCATGACATCAAGAAGCACGAGATCGGGTTCATGCGAATTGAAAATTGTCATAACCTGATCGCCAGAGTTGACCAGGTCAACCTCAAAACCCGAACCGTTCAGAACGATTCCAAGCATCTCGGCTAAATCTTGGTCATCATCGACAACCATAATGAGCGTCATTAGCTTCCGTGCTCCCAAGAGTTCAGGTATAGCTCTTGCGCAGGGGTAAGGGTGTCAATCGATGTTCCCATGCTGGCAAGCTTGAGGCGAGCTACCTCTTTATCAATTTCGGTTGGAACATCGTGCAACCCAGCTCCCAGTGACGCTGCGGTCTTGATCAACCATTCTGCAGTGAGCGCTTGATCAGAGAAGGACATATCCATGACAGAAGCGGGATGGCCTTCTGCTGCTCCAAGATTTACGAGTCTTCCCTCAGCAATAAGCAGTAAGCGACGACCATCAGCCAGTACATATTCATCGGTCGAATGGCGAATTCGCTTGTTCTTCTT
Source organism: uncultured Actinomycetes bacterium (assembly GCA_903867285.1). GTDB lineage: Bacteria > Actinomycetota > Actinomycetes > Nanopelagicales > Nanopelagicaceae > PALSA-747. The sequence continues at coordinate 11,002 of CAIPQX010000103.1, forward strand.
GGTGGCGTTCTGTTCGAGCCACGCTACATCGATCTCAATATCGAAATGTCCAGAGTTGGCAAATATCGCGCCATCCTTCATCACTGCGAAGTGCTCTTCACGGAGGACATCACGGTTACCGGTAACGGTAACAAAGAAGTCACCGATCTTGGCGGCTTCTAATGAATTCATGACTCGGTAGCCCTGCATCAGTGCATCGAGAGCCTTTGTAGGATCAATTTCAGTAATAACCACATTCGCACCCATGCCGCGAGCGCGTTCTGCAACTCCTTTACCGCAGTAACCGAAACCGCAGACAACAAAGGTTGAGCCAGCAATCAGACTATTGGTAGCGCGGAAGAGCGCATCTAATGACGATTGACCGGTACCAAATCGATTGTCGAACATGTGCTTTGTATCGGTGTCGTTGACAGCAATCATGGGGAATTTGAGAGCACCATCTTTAGTCATCTGGCGCAGTCGAATTACTCCGGTGGTAGTTTCCTCGCACCCGCCCATAATTCCAGGAAGTAATTCGGTCCGAGTAGTATGAAGAGTGTTAACGAGGTCGCAGCCATCGTCGAAAACTAGGTTGGGTTGGATATCGAGAGCCGAATTAAGATCGGCGTAATAACCTTCACGGTCCACGCCATTGTGCGCAAAGACGTTAATGCCATACTCGTGAACGAGAGCAGCAGCGGTGTCATCTTGTGTTGAAAGTGGATTTGAAGCACACAGTGCAAGCTCTGCTCCGCCGGCTTTGAGCGCACGCATGAGGTTTGCTGTCTCGGTGGTCACGTGCATGCACGCTGCGATACGAATTCCAGTAAATGGCTTCTCCGCCTCAAAGCGAGCTTTGATCTGAGCAAGAACTGGCATGTTGCGCTCAGCCCACTCGATCCGCTTCTTACCCTCGGCCGCCAACGCGGCATTTGCAATATTGTGGCTTACCGATGTTTCAACTGACACAAGAACTCCTTCGAGACTTCATGAACATATCTAATAACCTGTGGGACGGGCGTCCGTAGGGCTAAAGGTTACCCGATGAGGGCAAGTACCTGCTCTCTCACCTGAGCCATCTGCTCTGGGGAGTTCGCTTCCACATTGAGTCGGAGTAAAGGTTCGGTATTCGATGGGCGCACATTGAACCACCAATCTGGACCCGTGACAGTCACACCGTCCAGCTCATCAATTTCATAGTCTTCTTGAAATGAGTCTTTGATAAATTCGACGCTTGCCGCAGGATCATCAACAATGGTGTTGATTTCTCCACTGGAGAAGTATCGGTTGAGGGGGGCCAGCAAAGTCGATAGGGGCTCGGCGCTATGGGAAAGTTCGGCTATCGCAAAGAGAGCCGCGAGGGCGCCAGAGTCTGCTCGCCAAAAGTCACTGAAGTAGAAGTGACCGGAATGTTCTCCCCCAAAGACCGCGCCGCTTTCAGCCATCATCTTCTTAATATAGGAATGCCCCACGCGCGAGCGCAGTGGCTTACCCCCGTGCTCTTTGATAATCTCGGGCACCGCTTGTGATGAGATCAAATTGTAAATAACTGATGAACCCGGTTTACGTTTTAATTCGCGGATTGCGATCAATGCCGTGAGAGCAGAAGGATTTACCATCTCTCCTTTCTCATCAACCAAGAAGCAACGGTCAGCATCTCCGTCAAAGGCCAATCCGATATCTGCCTTCTCTTTCTTAACCCGTTTCACCAAGTCAACTAAGTTCTTTGGGTCAATGGGGTTTGCTTCGTGATTAGGAAAATTGCCATCGAGTTCAAAGTAAAGCGGAACGAGTTCAACGTTCAACCGAGCCATAAGCGCGGGAGCGGTGAAACCTGCCATCCCATTTCCTGCATCGACAACAACTTTAAGTCGGCGACCGTTGGAGAACTCATCAGCCTTAAATAAACCTAGAAGGAAATTTATATACGCATCAAGAAGTTCTTTCGTACTCGTCTTTCCGATAGATCCTGGCCGCATCGGAACTCCCTGAACCATCAGATCTTTTATACGCAACAATCCCGATTCTGCCCCGATCGGCCGAGCCCCAGACTTCGCCAATTTAATTCCATTGTATGCAGCAGGGTTGTGACTCGCAGTAAACATCGCTCCGGGTAAGTTGAGAGAGCCGGAGGCGAAGTAGAGCATGTCGGTCGATGCTAGCCCGATGCGGATGGCATCAATGCCTTGAGAGTTCAAACCATCGGCAAATGCTGTGGCGAGGTCATCCGATGATGGACGCATATCTTCGCCAATTACGACTGTTGCTGGCTCGCGTTCCTCCATTAAAAAACGCGCAAAGGCGGCACCAAGAACAAAGGTAAAATCCGGCGTTATCTGCTCATCGACCAGGCCGCGAATGTCGTAGGCCTTTATCACTTTATCTAAAGCGTCATAGGTAAACATGGTTTAAATCTACTTGAGAATAGCGCTCTGGAATAAACCTAATTTGAAGGGAGCGCTCGCAAATGGCCGCGGCGGCCGAGCTCAGGTTGAGCGGGTCCACTTACGGTGGGCGTGCTCTGTTGATTTGCTACCTCACGAACCGCGTTTGCAATCGCCATGAGGTCATCATCACTCGGACCTGCTGGATCTGACTCTGGCTCTAACCTAGTGACGCTCCAGCCATTAGGTAGGGTCAATTTCTCGCTGTGCAATTGGCAGAGGTCATATGAGTGTGGTTCGGCATACATGGCAAGTGGCCCTAGTACCGCCGTCGAATCGGCATAGATGTAAGTAAGGGTCTTTATTGCGGGCAATGCACAACTGGCGCGCGAACAGGTTCGACTGGATCGGTGTTGTGTTCGCATAATTGAGAGATTAGTGCCTGTTCCCCTAGAAGTGTTGGATTTCGTGAAAGCTAGTGGCGTGCCAAGGTTCGTAGATCTGCGTGCGGGATTTGACCCCTAGAGATGAGTTGGTTCGCCAATAAAGGTAGATAATTGAGTCCGCCATCAGAATTTGAAATGAGCGCTCCACCATATATCGCATCCTTGGTGAGCGGGGTAAATGTGATTCCGGTCAGAGGCCCAGTTGGATGCCAATCTGCTGAAGAATCCCCAGTGATCACGGCGGTATTGGCCTTCCCTTTGGAATCAATCCACTGCGCCTTGATACCCACAGAGTGACCTATAAAGAAGAATTGACCAGAGGCGCCAGCCAAATTGATTTTAAAATTTGAGAGCGGCGTTAATTGATTGGCCCACGCGAAATCCACGCCTCCCGTAGTTCGCTTTGTAAGAGTCGAAGCAAATATCGGCTGATCGGAAGTTACTTCAATTCCGTAAGGAGTAGAGAGTGAAATTTTCGGCAGCGGAAGATCGACAACTCGCCCTTTTGTGACGGTGAGCGAGTCGAAGCCAAGAGGGGTAATAACTCCCCCGCCAGAATGAATGGTCAGGTGAACGGTGGCATTTATATTTCCCGGTACGAGAAATCTCATTATTGAGGTGGCTTTGGTGGCAGAACCAAATAATCCTGAGATGTAACTGATCTTTGCAGGCGCTTCCACAGGAGTAACAAAACTCGCGCCAAGCTCGCTTAATCCGTTCTTGCGATGATCTAGTAGGAAAGAACTGACCCGGCCCGATTCGGTAACAACATGAAGTGCGATGGATTCTTCACCGGGAACGAGACTTGCCAGCGGCAGATCCTTGGCTGAATTCGCCTTTATCTTGACCGAGATAGGGGCGAGCGCCAACTTGGAGCTATAAGGAAATACTTGGACAAGAGAATCGCTCAAACCACTGTTGATGATCTCCAAAACTCCCTGGCTTGTCACGCCAGCAGATCCACCAATAAACCACTGATCAATTCCACCAACATCACAGACTGCATCTGCCGTGCTTGCTCCCGAAAGTGTTAGAAAGGCGATCTCCGATCCTGGGTTACCACCTACAAAGGTTGGAGCAGTCGAACCGGTAATCACCGTACTCTTTTGAACTTTAAGGGTTGCGCTATTTCCTGCTACGAATCGAGTCGCTACATTCTTTGCAGGTAAAGAAATTCTCTCGGAGCCTCCTCCGATAGCGCCAGGACAGACCACTGCAGGGTAACTACCATCGAGAACGATGTGAGCTCTGGCTTGAGGAATCAAAGCCGAGAGAGCCAGCGCTATTGCGATGAGGAATGGGGGCCGAAGCACCACTAACACATTCCTTAATTTCATCGCTATACCAACTCTTCAAGTGGCACTTGGCGACGGCGGCGACCCGAAGGAAGCGCCATCACGACTGCAATCAGTAGGGTGAGAAGCTCTAGGGAGATCAAAGCACGGTGAGCAGTTCCGTCAAAAAGGATAGTAATTTTGCCGGGAGTATTGACCGAAAAAACAGGTAAACCCGATGCCGAATGTCGAAGCGGATCGTTTGCACCATTATCGATTAAACGCCAACTGCGATCGTACTGCTCAGCAAGAGTAATCGTTCCATATGTCACTGCATAACCCAACGCCCCGATATCTCCCGAAGGAATTTGGTAATTCTTGCCAAAGGTATCTGTGAGCATTATTCGAGGAGAAGCGCCCACAATGCGCCAGACGACTCCTATTGAAGTAGCTGACATCCTCGTAAAACCACCAACGCCATCAATGACCCGCGTAGTCTGGACAGAAACAGGCGCGCGCAAAAAGAGATACTGAATCCCATACTGACCTAAAACGCTAGCGGTCGAGACTCCCGACCCAGATATTAGCGATGCAACTGCCTCCGTAATTTGCGGTGGAGTTGCGGTTGCTACATCCGCATCGCCAATAGTCAGTCGATTACCACGCGAAATGAAGAATGTACTGGCAGTGGAGTTTGAGGCGAGGACTAAAGTTTTTGGCTTCGCGGGACTTTGGGCTAATGAGGAGACGAAGGCCGGAACTGAGTCACTTTGATCGGATTGCACAAGCGATGGCGCCTGGCCGAAAAGTACCCAGCCCGCTAGCAGAGTCGCACTAATGACTGAAAGCGCAGCCGCACCGGCAACCGCCAGATGACCAACACCTATATTTCGTAGTTTGAGATTTGGTGTCACATTTTCTACAGCCACCATCATCGGGGGAATGAGAATGATGGCGATTACTAGGAAGACTGAGCCTACAAAGACCGTTTCAGTAGCGCCGTGACCCGCAACATGCAACTCGTTGAGCAAGATTGCGCCTGCAAGAAATGACGAACTGATGAGCGAACTGCGACCCATCGAACGGATAAAGAAACTGAAGAAGATAAAGAGTGGAATTGGCGCGATTATCCACCACGGTGGAGAGCCTTCTCCGCCTGGATTTGTGAGCAGAGTTTGTAGCGTGCCGCCGTTAGCGAGTGGGATGCCTGGAGCGACTAGAAATTGGGTGGGATGAATGAGCGCACCGAGTGACCAAGGCAAGGAAAGAAAGATCGTGGTTATTATTACGGCCCCTCGCTTGGCAACGGGTCTGAAGATCGCGCTCTCCATAAGGTCGATCCACCCCGCGGTGTTCTCTGAACTTCTCGCCATCGAAATAATTGCCCTCACAAGAAGTGAAATTTGCAGGATTAGCCAGAGGGCGAGTAAAAGTGGAGAGAATGAGGCGACGAGAGTCGTCAAGAGGGTAATAGCGAAGACTCGACGCCACGAGAGCTCGGCAATGCTGAACATCATTGGCTTGAGGAATATAAATAGCGGCGCTAAGAGGTAAAGGACGAGAATCTCTATTCGACCTTGGTTGAGTGAACTCCAGAGCAACGGGGTGAGGATATAAACAACGCCACCAAAGGTTGAGGTGCCCACTGAAATTCCAATGCGTCGCAAGGCATTGACGAAGATAATAAATGCTAGAGGCGGAGTGAGTAAAAATAGTGAGGTGATGAGCAGGGAGAGATGGCCGAAGGTGATAAATGAGGCAACACCAAGGACGGCGAGCCAGGGCGGAGCAGAAGCAGCCGATCCCATTCCCACTAAATGCCAGGCTTGTGCATAAACACGGAGTAGATCACCGCCTCCAGTTGGAATGAAGCCCAGCGCACCTCCAGAGAGCGAGCCAAGGCGGCCGCGCGCAGAAACAATAGAGAGAGCAGTTATTACAACCAGCGCTAGGGTGTCTGGCCTCCGAAAAACTCCACGAAATATCGATGGCGCAGCAGAGGGCAGGGAATCTTGTTCATCGAACTCGTCTGTAATAACCCCAAGGTCGGAATAACTTTGCGAAACTTCATTGTCGGAGGGCGCTTGCGTTCCCTTTAACTTCTGGAAGATTGTGCTGGTAACGCGATCTACTCCAGCGCGAATCTGGCTTCCCCGCGGCGGGATATATGCACCAACAACCGCTGGGGTCAGCAGACGCTTCTTGCGCCGTGAGCGTCGCGCCTTGATCAGATCAGTCGGGTGAATAATCAGAAGCGCAACTGCGGCAATTTCATCGCCGGCATATCCAGGCAGCTTTGCCAAGAGATCGAAGATAACGCGCAAAAGGCTAGTTCCCAGCAACTGAAAAGTGACCCAGGGCAGCATCCACCATGAAGAGTTTGCCAGCATGACATAGGCGGCATTTCTGCGGTCGAGCAGCAAGGGGCGATGTAAAAATGCCTCCGATACATCCACAATTCGGCGCTCACTGGCCGAGGCCTCTGCATGGAAGGCGCTCGCCGCACCAACGCAGATCGCACTAAATCCTGCAACGCGAGCGCGCCAACCTAAATCCACATCATCGCGGAAGAGTGCGAGATTTGGATCTAATCCACCAATCTCTTCGAATGCCGCCCTTCGAATCAACATCCCCGCTGTACTGACAGAGAGAACATCTCTTGTTTCATCGTGCTGGCCTTGATCTTGCTCCCGCGGTTCCAACCCAGTCCAACGCGCACCATTTCGTGCAATGGAAATACCCGCTTCGAGAAGATGGTCACGGTCATACCAACCCAATAATTTCGGACCCGCAATAACCACTTGAGGTCGATCATTGATTGCTCCTAATAAAAGTGCGAGTGCATCCTTTGCAGGTGCACAATCATCATGAATCAACCAGATGCATTCATTTGCTGCATCTTCGGGATCTCGCAATTTCGGAGAATGTTCCAGGGCCATTTCAATGGCATCGCCATATCCGATATCAGGTTCAGCGGCGATATATGTAATGCCTGCTGCGCGAAGCAGTTTTGGTGACGCATCTGTTGATCCCGTATCAACAGCGATGATTCGATTAATTCTTCGCGTCTGCGAGGACAAGGATGAAATAACTTCAGGGAGCCAGGCAGCACCATTATGTGAAACGACTATTGCGGTGACAAAAAACCGAGATACATCAACCTCGTGTGATGCAAGTTCCGACGATAAATTGGTTGCCATTATGCGGCACTCGTGAGCGCAAAGATGTGCGAGTTAAGCAGAACGACGCTTAAGGCGACGACGCTCTCGCTCGGAGAGGCCACCCCAAATGCCGAAGCGCTCATCATGTCCTAGAGCGTATTCCAAGCACTCTGAACGAACATCACAGGAGAGGCAGACTCGCTTTGCTTCGCGCGTAGAGCCACCCTTCTCAGGAAAGAAGGCTTCTGGGTCTGTCTGAGCGCATAGGGCGCGCTCTTGCCAGGAGAGGTCAGGATTCCCATTAGTCGAGCCGCCGAGGTTGGTGAGGCCACCCATTCCAAAATCTCCTTGAGCGGCAAGCTGGCGTTCTGACATACATACTCCTCAAACTTTTCGGACCGACCATTAACGGTTAGACCGGCTGGATGTAAAACGTCTTGGGTGAATTACACGCGTGTAATCCCTTTTCGTCAAGTCCAGCGGAGATTATTTCTCTGCAAAATAGCCAAAAAACTGGTTCTCGGCAATAAATCCGCCAGGAAATTCGTAATTTGGGGCTACAAATGTATTTGTCAGACGGGCGCCCGGACCAATACGAGCTCCATTCCCAATGACCGAAGAAACAATTCTCGCGCCATTTTCAATTCTGGCAGTTGATGCTATGAGCGATCCGTCCTCGATCAGAGCAGACGCGTCAATGCCCGCATCTCGTGCGACGAGAGATCCAGCCCTCCGGGTATACACGCCTTGTTCCAAAAGTTCATCGAAGGCGATGGAACGCGCGGCTCCAGAGATCAAATCGGCTGTAGCTCTTAAAAGCGCGGCCGGGGTGCCGATATCGAGCCAATAAGAAGAATCTAAGTACCCTAAAATTCTTGAACCGTCGGCGAGAAGCGCAGGAAAGACCTCACGTTCAACGCTTACGGCTCGATCTCGCGCAATAGCGTCGATGACACCTGGATTGAATATGTAGCAGCCGGCATTAATAATCTTTGTGGGCGGATTTTCCATCTTCTCATTGAAGGAAAGTATCCGAGAGCCATCCATTTCGACTACGCCGAACGCTCGCGCATCAGCAACCGTCGTGAGATGCAGCGTTGCATCCGCATCCCCCGTCAGATGAAGATCCATCTGCGCCTGCATATCATGGCTGCTTAATACATCCCCATTGAAAACTACAATCGGTCCAGAACCACTTAAAAGCTGAGCCGCATTAGCTATCGCGCCGCCGGTTCCCAACGCGCTCTTCTCGACGGCATATGAAATCTTAATACCGAATCGTTCGCCACCTCCAAAGTGAGGTTGAAAGACTTCAGCTAGGTAAGAGGTGGCAAGAACAATTTCAGTTATTCCGGCGGCTCGTGCCTTGGCAATTTGGTGTTCCGCAAATGGAATACCCGCGACGGGAAGCATGGGCTTAGGTGTGCGGTAGGTCAGTGGTTGCAGCCGCGTTCCAAATCCGCCAACGAGCAAAATTGCCGATGTAGGCCGTCCGCGTTGCATCTGCAATTAACCGTGCATTCGCGCTGCAGCAGCAGCAATCTGGTGGTCGGTTGCGGTCAGCGCGATGCGAACGTACCTTGATCCCGCCTCGCCATAAAACCCACCAGGAGTAACCAAAATTCCCTTCTCCGCCAAGAAGGAGACAGAATCCATATCGCGCTCCCCGCGCGTACACCAGATATACAAACCGGCCTCGCTATGTTCAATGACAAAACCTAAAGAGGCCAGAGCGGGCCGCAGCACCTCGCGGCGCCGAGCATAACGCTGCGCTTGGTGGTGGACATGAACCTCATCCCCCAACGCTGCTACCATCGCTGCTTGAACCATCGTAGGAACTAGTAAGCCAGAGTGCTTGCGAATTTCACGAATTCTCGCGATTAAAACTGGATCACCAATGATCATTCCACCCCGGTAGCCCGCGAGATTGGAGCGTTTCGAGAGTGAGTGCAGGGCGATGAGATTTGTATTGTCGCCGGCGGCCACGTTGAGAATAGAGACCGGTTTGATACCTTCAGATCGAGCCGGAAAATTGAAATAGCACTCATCGCTCGCAATAACAGCGCCGGTTTTACGGGAGTATTCGATGGTTGCTTGCAATTCTTCCCTGGGGGAGATACGCCCAGTGGGGTTCGATGGCGAATTAATCCAGACAAAGTCTGCATCGGGCCACGATCTCGGATCGAAATCAACGGCGTGATGCTCTGCTTTAGCCAAGATGGCGCCTACTAAATATGTGGGATACGCGATCATCGGATAGAGAACTGAGTTTGCCTCTAATTGTGTTGGTAAGTTCGCAACGACCTCTTTAGAGCCAATACTCGGCAAGACATCAAATTCGCCGGTAACTCCCAAAATATTGGTTGCCCAATCTCGCATAGCGGCTCGGAGAGCTGGTGAGCCAATGGTGAGTGGGTAGCCCGGTGCATCTGCGCTCGCTACTAAAGCGGCCTGAATGAAATCCGGTGTGGCATCAACGGGCGTTCCAACTGAAAGGTCGATGATCCCATCTTTATATTCCCGTGCGCGCGCGCCATAGGGAGCCAATACATCCCAGGGAAAATCCGGGAGTTTGATTCTTTACGCTCCAGCCTTAGGAAGTGCCACAACAGTTGGGTGATCGGAGTCCGATGCTCCAACTTTGCTGGCACCGCCGGGTGAACCAATAGTCTGGAAGAAAGCGGAGTTGATCTCGCTGTACTGCTTCCAGTCCGCGGGAACGTCATCTTCATAATAGATCGCCTCGACCGGACAGACCGGCTCGCAGGCTCCGCAATCAACGCACTCATCAGGTTGGATATAAAGCATCCGATTGCCCTCATAGATGCAATCAACGGGGCACTCCTCGATGCATGATTTATCTTTGACATCGACACAAGGCTCAGCGATTATGTAGGTCACGTCAATCCTTTCAAGTAGCGGTTCCAATTAACTGCGGAACAATAATAGGTAGAGAATAGTGGATACCAGAGCGAAAAATTGGGTGAGGGGGTTCCATGAAGCCATTACCTGCGCCGGCCGATATTGGGCAGCGCGTGAGCATCCGCCTCCACGACCCCGAAGGCGGGTTTCGTGACCTCCTGGGCCATCTGGTGGCACTTAACCAGGTCCGCAAAAAGGATGGTCAGATAGTCACCTTTGACCCTGACCGGATCTCACTCTGGAAAATTGTGCCTTCCCATCCGATCCCTACCCGGATCTTTCTGTATGACACTATGAGCCGAACGCAACGAGAATTGACGATCAGCGATGGAAAGGCCTTGCGGATGTACTGCTGTGGCCCCACGGTCTACCGCGATGCCCATGTTGGCAACCTGCGCACCTTTCTGTTGGGTGATTTAATATCGCGATTGGTACGACTTGGTGGCCACCAACTTCGAAGCATCCAAAATATTACCGATGTCGGCCATATGAGCGAGGACATAAATTCTGCCGACGAATTAGAAGACAAAATTCTCACCCAGGCAAAGGCAGAACAGAGAGATCCCTTTCTTGTAGCTCGATCGTATGAAGCTGGATTCCACCACGATATCGCTCGGCTAGGCATTGGCGCCGCCGATATCTACCCGAGGGCAAGCGAGAGTATCGAGATGATGCATCGCCTAATCACCAATTTGATTGACTCCGACCACGCATATGTAGGTGGCGATGGATCCGTTTACTTCTCCGCCAACTCCTTCGAAAGTTATGGCGCGATCAGTGGCAATAAATTAGATGAGCTGGTTCCCGGTCACAGGTATGAATACGAAGAAGATAATGCCAAGAGATTTCACGCCGATTGGGCGCTCTGGAAAGCGGCGGGGAGCCGTACCGAGATGGTCTGGGATTCACCGTGGGGCCGCGGCTTTCCGGGGTGGCATATTGAATGCTCGGCGATGTCGCTGCACTACCTCAATAGTCACGTAGATCTCCACCTAGGCGGAATTGATCTGCGCTTCCCCCACCATGAAAATGAACGCGCACAGAGCAATTGTGCATCTCTCAGTGAAGTAACTGATCATTGGGTACATGGCGAACATCTTCTCTTTGAAGGAAGAAAGATGTCAAAGAGTTCAGGAAATGTTGTGCTTCTTGAAGATGTTATTCAGAGAGGGTTTGATCCTTTAGCCTTGCGCTTAGTCTTCTTAGAGAACAAATATCGCAGCCAGATGGATCTCACCTGGGATCAAATCAGCGCCGCTGATTCTACGATTGCGCGCTGGCGGAACAAGTATCAAGAGTGGTCGAAAGTCGAAACCCACAACGATCCGG
>CAIPQX010000104.1 GCA_903867285.1 uncultured Actinomycetes bacterium
CTATCCCTAGGCCACTTTTTTAACTCTTCTTTTCCTTTCTTTTCCTTGTGACTGGGCACGCCGAAAGGTAGCCTCACCGCCATGAGTTCACTTGAAAATCTCTCTCACGAGGACCGAATATTTCCCCCTAGCCCAGAGTTTGTGGCCCAGGCCAACGCCCAGGCCTCCCTGTATCAAGAGGCGGCGGATGATCGCCTCGCCTTTTGGAGTAGACAGGCTGACTATTTACATTGGGATAAGAAGTGGGATGAAGTCCTCAAGTGGGAAGTTCCCTCCGCGCAATGGTTTCTCGGCGGAAAGATCAATGCAACCTACAACTGCCTAGATGTACATGTTCTTGCCGGACGTGGAGATCGCGTTGCCTTTCACTTTGAAGGAGAGCCTGGCGACACTCGCACGATCACATACGCGCAGATGCTGCACGATGTTAAAAAGGCAACCAACGCACTTATCGAATTAGGAATCGGCGCTGGAGATCGCGTTGCGATTTATATGCCGATGATTCCAGAAGCTGCAGTCGCGATGCTGGCTTGCGCCCGCATTGGCGCCGCACATTCCGTAATCTTCGGAGGGTTTAGCGCGGATGCCCTGAAGAGTCGTATCCAAGATGCAGATGCCACCTTGGTAATTACCTCTGATGGTGGATTCCGTAAAGGAACTGCCTTTCCACTGAAACCCGTCGTTGACGAAGCGCTCGCAGGCGCAGACCACAATGTAAAGAACGTTCTCGTTGTTAAGCGCACTGGTCAAGAGACACAATGGAGCGCAGGGCGGGACATCTGGTGGCATGAGATCGTTGATCGTCAGAATCCAGAACATGTCGCGCAAGGTTTTGATTCCGAACAAGTGCTATTTATTCTTTACACATCTGGAACAACGGCGAAGCCAAAGGGAATCTTTCACACCACAGGCGGCTATCTCACCCAAACGTCATATACGCATCGCACCGTCTTTGACCTCAAGCCCGAGACCGATGTCTATTGGTGCACAGCAGATATTGGCTGGATCACCGGACACTCATATGTTGTCTATGGTCCAATGATCAATGGTGCTACGCAAGTGATGTACGAAGGAACGCCCGATTCACCAACCAAGCATCGCCTCTTTCAAATTATCGAAAAGTACAAAGTTTCAATTCTTTACACCGCGCCAACCTTGATCCGCACCTGGATGAAATGGGGTGAAGAGTTCCCTGCAGATAGTGATTTAACGTCACTGCGCTTACTTGGATCGGTTGGAGAGCCAATTAATCCTGAAGCGTGGATGTGGTACCGCGAAGTAATTGGAGGAGGCAACTGTCCGATCGTGGATACCTGGTGGCAGACCGAGACCGGAGGTCTCATGATCTCGCCTTTGCCTGGCGTAACAGCCACGAAACCGGGATCTGCAATGGCAGCTCTTCCTGGTATCAGCGCCAAAGTGGTTGATGACGAGGGTAATGAGGTTGAAAATGGCAAAGGTGGCTACCTAGTCCTCACGGAGCCGTGGCCAGCTATGTTGCGCGGGGTTTGGGGCGAACCGGAGAGATATCAAGAGACCTATTGGTCTCGTTTCCCGGGTAAATATTTTGCTGGCGACGGTGCAAAACTTGATGACGATGGTGCAATCTGGTTATTGGGTCGCGTCGATGATGTGATGAATGTTTCTGGGCACCGTATATCTACAACCGAAGTTGAATCTTCACTCGTCTCACATCACAATGTTGCGGAAGCAGCTGTTGTCGGTGCAAATGATGCGATGACAGGTCAAGCGATTGTTGCCTTTGTGATTCTGCGCGGAGGGATACCAAGCGTCGGCGGAGAAGAGCTGATCAAAGATTTGAAGGCGCATGTCACTAAAGAGATTGGCGCGATTGCACGCCCGAAACAGATATTAGTTGTTGCCGAACTTCCCAAGACGCGAAGCGGAAAGATAATGCGGCGTTTGCTACGCGACGTTGCAGAGAATAGAACGGTGGGAGATTCCACGACGCTTGCTGATCCAAATATTATGAAACTTATTGGCGAAGGTCTTAAGAGTGGAAAATCTGAAGATTAATTAGTTATCGCCGCCACCAACACGTGGCTTCGGAGCAAGCGTTACACAGGAAGCAACCGCTGCTTTCTGCGCTGCGCTCATCGTTGGCTGCATTGTTGGCGAAGTGCTTGGCTTCGCAGTTGGTGATGCAGTTGGCTTGGGACGATCGTCGCCCTGTTTCACTCCCACAGGTAGAAGCACCGCTGTTCCCCCATGCGCTATCAAACACGCGTTGTACTTCTTCAAGACCGCGGCACGTGCAACGTCGCTCCCGCCTTTGTGGTCACCACCTTCAACTCCACCTTCTCCTCCACCTTTAGCCGCACCAGTGATCTGTGGTTTAGGGGATGTTGCTGTTGCAGGTAATACCCAGACTAATTTTCCGCTCATAACTTTGGCGCAGGTATATGTCTTTCCGTTGATGGGTGTCACTGTGCCAGCCTTAACACAAGTCCCACCGGCAGTTGCAGAGGATGTAATCCCCGCCGCTTGCGCTCCCGTCCCGGAGATCGCAGAGATAACTACTAAGGAGAGCAGGCTGGCAAAGGTTTTCTTAATCATGTAAGTGATAGTAGAACTTCAAACTTAATTTGTGCTGAGAGAAGTTGGTGCATCTTCGCGACTTATTAGTGAAAGCTCGCCTCGGCACGCTTGGTGAGGTTAGCGATGATCGAAGGAGATTGGGCATTTAGTCTGGTGTAGATCTCACTCTTGGGGATATTTCGCTCAGCCCAACCCCACGGAGTAATCAACAGAAGATGTCCTAGGACAACCAGAGCAATGAGCGTCCCCAGCGTTGAAAAAGCTGCCCCCAAGAGGGAGTCGACCCACTTGAAGGGGCCAAAGAGCACTTTGGCGTGAAAAGTCTTGCCTATCTGTTTGAAGAGCCCCTCCCCGAGAGAGGAGGTGATGGTCACCGCGAGAAAGAGAAGCGTGAACTTTGTGACACCGTGAGAGTGAAAATAGTGCAAGCCCAGCGAGAGTCCAAGCAGCCCACCACCGATATAACCGATGAAACTTAAAATCGAGGTGAGAAAGCCAGCCTTATAGCCACGGACGAATGAAACCAGGCTCGCCAAGATGAAGATTACATCTACCCAATTCTTCATAATTTAATCTTCAAATATTTAGTTACTTCTGCCTTCAATTGAGACGTCGATTTAATGAGCCCTATCTGCTTATAAACCACTTTCCCTTGCGCATCAATAAACCAAGTGACCGGTACTCCCATTCCAAAGATCCCCCTCGTAGCGCTCGTTACATCAAAGAGGATGGGCCAGGTCATCTTCTTCTTGATAACAAAGTTACGGCCGGCTTGCATGTTGGTCTCTTCAACATCAACACCAACTATCGAAACTTTATGCATCGCTTGTAAATCGAGAAAGTGCGGAATCTCTTGGTTGCAGGGTTCACACCACGAGCCAAAGACATTGACCACAACTGGTCCTCGGATCGATTGATAAATAACGTGCGACTTATTGTCGAGACAAGGTAGCGAGATTCCCTTGGTCACTGATTTAGAAACCGTAATGGAAGAGCAACTAACTACCGATTCTTTTACCGCAAAAGAAGCGGATGGGTACAGCAAAGTGGCCAGCAGGGCCACGATGGCCACCAGGATCCGCTTCACCTAAAGTCCTCATCTCTCTTAACAAGTTGCAAGGCTTTAATCTTATCTACCTCGCCGATTCCGAAAGAGGGACAGAGCGCAGCAAGCGGGCAGGCGCCGCAGGCAGGTTTACGGGAATGGCAGATTCGTCGGCCGTGCCAGATCATTCGCTGCGAAAGGTTGGTCCACTCTGATTCCGGAATAAGAGCTCCCACCTCGCTCTCGACCTTTACGGGGTCTAATGAATCGCTCCATTCAAAGCGACGGCTAAGCCGACCGAAGTGAGTATCAACAGTTATGCCAGGAATCCCAAAGGCATGTCCTAAAACCACATTCGCAGTCTTGCGCCCCACGCCAGGCAGAGTTACCAATTCGGCAAGTTCACCGGGAACTTTTGCGTTGTACTCCGTTATCAATCGCTCGCTCAGGGATTTTATATTCTGCGCCTTCGAGTGATAAAAACCGAGTGGATAAATGATCTCTTCTAGGTCGAGAACTTTGGCGGCCGCCATTGCGCGGGGGTTTCCATATCTCTTAAAGAGAATTGGGGTGACTTGGTTGACTCGCTTATCGGTGCATTGTGCGGAAAGGACCGTTGCCACCAAGAGTTGGAATGGGGTCTTGAAATCTAGTTCGCAATGGACATCGGGGTAGTGTTTGGTAAGAAGGCGGTAGATGGCGCGGGCGCGCTTGCGCTTGTCCGCAATGCTTTCATCCACCTTGGAAGCCTAGAGGATGCGCCAGCCCAAAAAGGGTTTGAGGGATATGGGCCCTGGCGGTAGGGTCAACCCGTGAATCAAAAAGATGACGACCTAATTATTCGCCAGGCGCCCCTATTTAGTGCACTCGATGATGATGCCGCACACGCTCTTCGGGCGTCGATGGTGGCTCTCAAACTGAACAAGGGCCAAGTTCTCTTCAAAGAGGGGCAAGAGGGTGATCGCCTTTATGTCGTTGTTCACGGCAAGATTAAATTGGGTACGACAAGCGCGGATGGCCGAGAGAATCTGCTATCAATCCTCGGACCAGGCGAGATGTTCGGTGAGCTTTCGCTCTTCGACCCAGAACCTCGTACCTCAACGGCAACAGTTGTTACAGATGCCCGTTTAGTTTCTCTCGCTCATGATGCGGTTATTGGTCTAGTAACTTCAAACCCACAAACTTCACTCGAACTCTTGCGCCGCCTTGCGCAACGTCTACGTAAATCCAACGAGGTTTTAGCCGACTTGGTCTTTGCTGATGTACCGGGTCGTGTTGCGAAAGCGATTATGGATTTGGGTGAGCGTTTTGGGGTGCAAAAGGAAGATGGTTTGCATGTAAACCACGATCTCACTCAAGAAGAATTAGCTCAACTCGTTGGTGCTTCTCGCGAAACCGTTAACAAGGCACTCGCCGATTTCGCGGCGCGTGGTTGGGTGAAGCTGGAACCACGCGCTGTGCTCGTAACTGATGTAGAACGTATTACTAAACGCGGCCGTTAAGCCGTACTTAGCCAACCAAAGAACAAGCGGTACTCGTACTGAGTCCACTTGTTGTAATGAGATTGTTTGCGAGCCAATTCTGTTGGATCAAATATTTCAATGATCCAAGCTGAATGTTGTACATATAACCGCTGGCCGTCGTAGTCGTTCCAAAGGTCCATGCACACTTATCTGCATTTTCGGATCCATACACGTCATACCAAGCGTTAAGGAATGGATCGGTGAGGGTTTCATCGGTCTCATGTGTAAAGACGCTGGCCATCGCATCCAAACCGGTGTTCGCATTTGGCGAAGTCGTTTGCATAGCGCAAGCACCGTAATACTTAGATGTGAAATCTTGAATCGCTATGTATTGAACATTCTTCAGCGTTGAAGTTGTTCCATATGAGTGCCACCCGCAGTATGTCGTACCAAATCCACTTGTTAGAAGTGTGGTCTTGGCTCCGATATATACATAGAGCGGCGTTGTACCCGTTGGAACGATCTTTGGATTCGCTGAAATGAATGTATTGATGTACGTAGCGACGTTTGCATCGGTCACCGAGACAGCTGTTGGAGCGGTGATTGTGGTGTTAGTTACCCATTGCAACGAAGGAGCTACTTTGGTCTTGCTGGTGAAGTAAAGAGTGTTGGTGTTGAAGACGTGGCCAGCCTTGGCAATTGAGTTGGCCTTGGCGGTTCCGAGAGAGGTCACGATATTTCCAAGAACGGTGTTCCACTTGGTGACATCGGCAGTTGCCCATGCTCCTACCCAGACTGGGATAAGGGCTACGGTGCCGGTCATGCTAATACAGGTGGTGTGACAGGTGATTGGGTTAGCGGCTGCGCCACCTACCACCGCGCGGGTAGTCGCGCCCTTGCCATTGATGCCCGCCGCAAGTGAATTGAGCCAACTTAGGTCCGTGGAGTCAGCATCTGAAGAAACCTCTGGACCGGAGCTCAGAGTGGCCTTTGGATCGGTCACAGCGAGATCAGCCCAGTTTCGGACTGGAAAGCCATGGGAGCGGATGCCTACAGATTGGAAGTTATTTCCAGAGAGTTTTGCGGAGTCTCCGGTGGGCGATTCGGCATAAACCGTGACCACGGAGCTCAGAGATAGGGCGATGGAAGTTAAAGCTACTAGGGGAAGGCGAAGTTTCATGGCGTAAGCGTAAAGTCTAGACCTCAAGTTTAGGCTTAACCGGTCATTCGGCGTGTCGCTCCTTTATAAAACCTCGACCGTTAGCTCAATTTCCACTGGTGCATCGAGGGGCAGTTCGGCGACGCCGATCGCGCTGCGCGCATGCTTGCCATTGGCATCTCCGAAGATATGGATCAAAACCTCGGAAGCTCCATTAACGACTCCGGGGGCGGCGATAAAACCTGGTACTCCGTTGACGTAGCCAACCACGCGAACGACCTTGACGATGGAATCGACTGGTGCAACAAGTTCAACTGCAGCAAGCGCATTAAGGATGCAGACCTGCGCCATCTCTTTTGCTTGTTCGGGAGTAACTGGTCCGCCAACTTTTCCGGTGAAAGGAATCTTGCCATCTACAAGTGGCAGTTGTCCGGCGGTGAATACCAGATTGCCGGTGCGAACGGCCGGTACATATGCCGCAACAGGAAGTGCTGCAACAGGAAGTGTGAGATTTAGTTCAGCGAGTTTTGCACGGACATCCATTTAAGCTACCGCCCTTTTCATATAGGCAACCAAATTATCTCCGCCACCTGGTGCCGGAATTACTTGAACGAGCTCCCATCCTTCAGAGCCCCAATTATCCAAAATCTGCTTCGTTGCATGTGTCAGTAATGGAACAGTGACATATTCGAACTTGGTCATTAGTTTCCTCCAGTGAGTGCGGCTTTAACGAGCCCCGAAACGGTGCCGCCATCTGCCTTACCTGCTATTTGCGGTGAAATAATTTTCATAACTAATCCCATACCTGATGGCCCGCTTGCGCCTGATTGGGTGATCGCCTCTGCAATCATCTTCTTGATTTCATCTTCCGAGAGTTGAGCGGGCAAATAGGTAATGATGAATTCACCCTCCAACTTCTCGCGCTCGGCGCGATCGGGGTGGCCACCATCGGTAAATGCTTCAGCAGCTTCGCGACGCTTCTTGGCTTCGCGGGAGAGGACGGTGATGATCTCAGGTTCGGTCAGCGTTCGAACTTCTTTCCCCGCCACCTCTTCCATAGTTATGGCAGTCAGAACCATGCGGATAGTGCCCGATTTGAGTTCGTCGCGAGAGCGAATCGCCTCAGTGAGATCGCTCTTGAGTATCTCTTTGAGTCCCATAGGGGTATCTTCTCATGTCTATGAGTTATCGACTACGCGAGGCGACGCTGCCAGTACTGCCGACGGGTCATGTACCCATTCGGATACTGCATTTCTCCGACCTGCACCTGACGCCTAAGCGCGCCGTTGAAATCGCGGATATCAAGAGCTTTGCAGCGCTCAAGCCTGACCTGGTTATAAGCACTGGTGATTTCTTGGCTCACGACGCGGCAGTCCCCGTGGTTTTCGATGCGCTGGATGAATTATTCAAGGTTCCTGGCGTCTTCGTCTTCGGCTCCAACGATTATTACTCTCCAAAATTGAAGAACCCTTTTAGTTACTTGTTACCCGATCACGGCAAGAGAGTCTTAGGGGATTTATTGCCGATTGAAGAATTACGCAGCGGACTCACTAGTCGTGGTTGGAAAGATCTCAATCACCAGCGAACCACCTTAAAGCTAAAAGGCGTCGCCATTGAATTTCGGGGTACCGATGATGCGCACCTCGAACTCGATGATTATTCCAAGGTCGCCGGGGCCGCTCTCGACTGTGATTTAGCCATTGGCGTAACACATGCGCCTTACGCCCGAATTTTAGAGGCGATGTCGCACGATGAATTGGATGTGATTTTTGCCGGTCATACCCATGGTGGTCAGGTGAGGCTTCCTTGGCCTGGTGGCTCTAAGGCGCTAACAACAAATTGCGACCTGCCAACATGGCGTGCGCGGGGAGTATCGCGAGTCAAGGGTGAACCATGGCTCAACGTTTCAGCGGGGATGGGAACTTCACCATTCGCTCGGATCAGGGTCGCTTCACCGCCAGAGGTTTCTCTGATTACTCTCGAGAGTAGTGTGTAAAATCTGCTAGTTTCCTAAAGCCAGAATTTTCATAGACACGTTGCGCCGCAAAATTATTTTCGCGAACGCCCAGGCCAATTTGGGAGATTCCTAAAGAGTGAGCACGGGTAATCATTCCCCGGCTCAATTGAGTAGCAAAGCCTTTGCCACGGTCTTGCTCTCTGGTAACGACAGAGGCCATCACGTGAAAGCCCGACTGCCATTTAACCAAGACCGCCAACGCAACCAACTCGCTAGCGGCGTTTCGAATACCTCCCCAAAAGATTTCTTCGGGATCTCCGGGAAAGACAGATGAATCGGGGGCATGCTTTTCTATCATCATCCGGATCTCATCCGGGTTAGTGAGGAGCTCAATGCCAGATCCAGTATCTGAAGTAATTGCCTCCCAAAATTGAAATCCTCCACGCGGCTGGAGATTTCCGATTAATTCCGGCTTAAATCCAGCAACAGCAATATCGCTGCACCGTTCATCTGGAAAGGCACCCTCACCATATATATGGCCATAAAAGGGTTCGCCTTGGACTATGAAAGAGAAAGAGTTTTCGTTTTTATAAGCGGCAACAAAGTTTGTTTCTGACATGTAGTACTTAGCCGAATTATTCTCCCGCAAAAGATCAACCGCCCATTGCTGGGCGGTTGATAATTCAGAGGTAGTTTCTAACATCAATTACTGAATTCGGCTGCGACTAACTCTGCGATTTGAGCAGTATTGAGTGCGGCACCTTTGCGCAGGTTATCTCCGCACATGAAGAGATCAAGAGCGTGATCATCATCGAATGAACGACGTACGCGACCAACCCAGGTTGGATCGGTATTAACGACATCTGCCGGTGTCGGCCAGATGCCATTCTCTGGATCATCAAGAAGTTCAATCCCTGCAGAACTCTTGAGCAAGTCTTGTGCGCCTGCGCGGGTTACTTCGGTATCAAAGACGGCGTGGACAGATAGTGAGTGAGTTGTGATCACAGGAACGCGGACGCAGGTAACTGCGACCTTAAGATTTGGCAGACCCAAAATTTTGCGTGATTCAAAGCGAACCTTCGTCTCTTCAGAGGAATATCCATCCGCCTTCAGTGAACCAGCCCATGGGATAACGTTCAGAGCGAGTGGAGCTGGAAAATCGCCAAAGTCTTTGATTACGGTACGAAGGTCGCCAGGTTGCTCACCAAGATGAGTTCCAGCAACCGCAGAGATCTGTGAACGCAAGGTTGCGGGACCCGTGACGCCCATACCTGAAACTGCTTGATAGGACGAAACAAATAGTTCCTTAAGACCGTACGCTTTATGGAGCGCACCCATGGCGACGATCATGGTCATCGTTGTGCAATTTGGGTTAGAGATGATGCCCTTTGGACGCTCTTTGATCGCCTCTGGGTTGATCTCAACCACCACAAGTGGAACTTGTTCATCCATGCGGAAGAAGGTGGAGTTATCAACGACAACGGCGCCACGTGAAACAGCTATCGGAGCCCATTCACCAGCAATCTCATCGGGAGTATCAAACATGGCGATATCTATTCCGTCAAAGGCCTCCGGAGAGATAGCAACGACAGTGAGCTCTTCGCCGCGACACATCAACTTCTTACCTGCGCTGCGCGCCGATGCGATTAAGCGAATTTCGCCATAGACATTGGGGCGCTTGCTCAAAATATCGAGCATCACGGTACCAACGGCTCCGGTCGCTCCTACTACTGCAAGTGTTGGTTTCTTACTCATCGTCCACTTCCTCCATATACAACTGCTTCGTCATCGGAATCTAATTCAAAGGCGGTATGTGCAGCTTTAACGCCGCTCTCCAGATCGGTATCGCGCACAATTACAGAGATGCGGATTTCTGAGGTCGAGATCATTTCAATATTAATTCCCGCATCAGCGAGACAGGCAAAGAAGGTTGCGGTTACGCCAGGGTGAGAGCGCATTCCAGCACCAACCAAAGATAACTTTCCGACTTGGTCGTCATACAACAACGATACAAATCCGATTTCACCTTGGATATCTTTAAGCAAGGCGGTCGCTTCGGCGCCGTCGCTCTTGGGCAGGGTGAAGGAGATATCTGTCAGCCCCGTTGCCGCTGCGGATACATTCTGGACGATCATGTCGATATTGATATCAGAGTCGGCGATCGCTTGAAATATTCGCGCCGCGATACCTTTACGGTCCGGAACACCAACAATGGTGATCTTCGCTTCGCTCTTATCGTGGGCGATGCCACTAATAATTGCCTGTTCCATATCTTCTGCTCCTTCGGGATGATCCTGCACAATCCAGGTGCCTTCTAAATTGGAAAATGATGAGCGAACATGAATCGGAAGGTTGTAACGCCGGGCGTATTCCACACAGCGCAGGTGCAGAACCTTGGCGCCACTCGCGGCCAGTTCGAGCATCTCTTCATAGGTTACCGTCGTAAGTTTGCGCGCAGTTGGTACTACGCGGGGATCGGCGGAGTAAACGCCATCAACATCGGTATAAATCTCACATACATCGGCATCAAGCGCTGCAGCGAGCGCAACAGCTGTTGTATCTGAACCACCGCGACCGAGAGTTGTAATGTCGTTGGTATCTTGCGAAACGCCTTGGAATCCTGCCACGATCGCAATGTGACCACCGTTGATCGCTTCGCGGATTCGACCTGGCGTCACATCAATAATGCGCGCTTTTCCATGGGTGGAATCTGTAATCACTCCCGCTTGTGATCCCGTAAAGGACATCGCTTCGTGACCCAGATTTCCAATTGCCATTGCAAGTAGCGCCATCGATATGCGCTCGCCCGCAGTTAAGAGCATGTCCAGTTCGCGACCACTTGGCATCGGCGAGACCTGATTGGCGAGATCGATTAACTCATCGGTGGTGTCACCCATCGCCGAGACCACGACGACGACCTGGTGTCCCGCTTTTTTAGTCGCAACGATCCGGCCGGCAACCCGCTTTAGCCCTTCGGCATCAGCAACGGAGGAGCCACCGTATTTCTGGACAATTAGACCCATGGCAGAACTTTGACATAGATAAAGATGAATTTGCGGATTGTCTCAATATATAAGACGCCTAACTATCTTAAATAATGAGATTATTACTATTCGACGGTACGGCGCCCCTCAAAGGCGCGCCCCAGTGTCACCTCGTCGGCATATTCCAGATCTCCACCAACGGGTAGGCCGGAAGCTAAGCGGCTGACCTTGATCCCCAGCGGCTTGATCTGGCGGATGAGGTAAGAAGCGGTCGCTTCTCCCTCGAGGTTCGGATCGGTGGCGATGATCAGCTCTTGGATATTGGTATCAGCTAAGCGCGCCATTAATTCGCGGATCCTTAGATTCTCTGGCCCCACCCCATCGATCGGAGAGATGGCTCCCCCGAGGACGTGATACTTACCGCGAAATTCCCGTGTCTTCTCAATGGCCATGACATCTTTACTCTCTTCAACCACACAGATGAG
>CAIPQX010000105.1 GCA_903867285.1 uncultured Actinomycetes bacterium
GAGAAGGCTGGCGTAATCCTCGATGAGGTTCTAGCTTCCTAAAGCTAGCCCAGTGACTGATTTAGTTGCCGTCATCATTCCTGCTGGCGGCAGTGGTGAGCGCTTAGGCGCCAAAATACCTAAGGCTCTCGTACAACTTGCCGGAAAAACTCTCATTGAACACGCCGTTGCAAATATGGCGCCAGTTGCCAATCAAATTATTGTTGCGGCCCCGGCTGGCTACGAAGCAGAATTTCAAGAACTCCTAGGTACTGAAGTCACAGTTGTAACAGGTGGCGCCACCCGAACATTGAGCGTCAAGTTGGCCTTGGAGTTCGTCGGAAAAGAGAATCATTACATCCTCGTTCATGATGCCGCGCGCGCTTTGGCATCCACCGACTTAGCAATGCGCGTCATTGATTCATTGCGTGCCGGTGAGCGAGCGGTAGTTCCTGGTCTCGCAGTTACTGACACCATCAAACGCGTGGATAGAGATAACTATGTCACCAAGACTCCAACGCGAGCTAAGTTACGAGCTATTCAAACTCCACAAGGTTTTACCCGCAAGCTATTAATTAAGGCACATACATCTTCGGATGATGTGACAGATGATGCCGGGCTTGTTGAAGATCGCGGTGTTGATGTAAAAGTCATCGCGGGCGAAGAACGCGCATTCAAAATAACGACGATGAGTGATCTCATAGATGCCGAACGCGCGCTTATTCCCGAAGCAAATAGTGAAATGCGCGTTGGTATTGGCACAGATACACATGCTTTTTCGAGCAATGCAGCGCGTGCATTATGGCTTGCTGGATTGTTCTGGCCCAATGAAGTTGGAGTTGATGGACATTCCGATGGTGATGTTGCTGCACATGCAATCTGTGATGCGCTCTTTAGCGCTGCCGGACTTGGTGATTTAGGGTCCAACTTTGGAACCGCCGATCCTAAATATGCAGGTGCAAGTGGCTTACAGCTCTTGACCGAGTGTGCAGAACGGGTGAGCGCGGCGGGATTTGTTATTAACAATGTCTCAGTTCAAATTATCGGAAATCGCCCCAAGATCGGAGCGCGGCGAGCCGAGGCGATTTATGTGCTCTCTTTGGCGCTCGGTGGAGCGAGTGTTTCAGTGAGCGCCACGACGACCGATGGCTTGGGCTTCACTGGTGAGGGCCGTGGCATATCCGCCATTGCCACTGCTCTACTACTTCGTAGCGCACGGTAGAATCTCCTAATGTCAGCGCACCTTAAGTTATACAACACCGCAACCCGCCAGGTTGCAGATTTCCAGCCGCTTAAACCCGGCCAGGTTGGAATCTATTTGTGTGGTGCCACCGTGCAAGCTCCGCCCCATATTGGCCATGTCCGTAGCGGCGTCAACTTCGATATTTTGCGTCGCTGGTTAACTGCCAGCGGCTTTGACGTTACCTTTATTCGCAATGTGACAGATATTGACGACAAGATTTTGCATAAAGCGGCGCACGAAGAGATTCCTTGGTGGGCGGTTGCACAAAAATATGAGCGCGCCTTTACCGAGGCCTACCGAGCTCTTAATGTTCTTCCTCCGACTTATGAGCCGCGGGCAACCGGGCACATCACGCAGATGGTCGAACTCATGGAATTGCTCATTGCGAATGGCAGCGCTTACGCGCCTGGTAACGGCGACGTCTATCTCGATGTTCGCCACTTAAAGTCGTACCTCACGCTTTCAAATCAGAAGCTCGATGATCTGCAGTCGGCGGAAGATGCCGATTTAACGTATAAAAAGGATCCGCGCGATTTCGCGCTCTGGAAAGCCGCTAAACCAGGAGACCCATCCTGGCCCACTCCGTGGGGAGCGGGGCGCCCCGGTTGGCATTTGGAATGTTCGGCGATGGCCCACGCATACCTTGGTGAAACCTTTGATATTCACGGCGGGGGATTAGATTTGATTTTTCCACACCATGAAAATGAAATTGCACAATCGGAATCCGCAGGGTGGGGTTTTGCAAATATTTGGATGCACAATGCCTGGGTAACTGCTTCTGGCGAGAAGATGTCCAAGTCACTGGGTAATTCCTTGCAAGTCCACGAAATTTTAAAATCGGTCCGCGGAATCGAACTACGCTGGTATTTGGGAAGCGCGCATTACCGTTCTATGACGGAATTTTCCTTTGCAGCGCTGGAAGAAGCATCGGTAAATTTCCGCCGCATCGAAGGATTCTTAAAGCGGGCGACTGATGTATTAGGCGAAACCCCAGAGGGAGTTATATCTTCTGGATTTAGCGAAGCGATGAACGAAGATCTGGCAGTACCAACTGCTCTCGCAGTCGTTGCTGAAATTATGCGATTGGGTAACACTGCCTTGTCCGCTGGCGATCTTCCCAGCGTGCGAGTTGCAGCGGCCGAGATCCGCGGTGCACTGAACATTCTGGGTTGCGATCCTTTCGATCCAATATTCGCTACATCGAATTCTTCTAATACAGATGTACTAGATGGCTTAGTAGCCCTTGCTCTCGAACAACGCGCTGCCGCGCGTGACCGTAAAGATTTTGCAGCAGCAGATGCAATCCGTGATCAAATAGCGGCGTTAGGCGTGGTTATTGAAGATACCTCCGCCGGCACCAGATGGAGTATCAGCTAATGCGTCCAGGTAAGAAACGTCGCGAGAGCGCAGCTGCGCCAAAGCGAGAGCAGACCCGCAGACCCGAGAGCCGGCGCGAGACCAGACCATCTTCCGATGCCGTTGCTGGTCGTAACCCAGTGGTTGAAGCGCTGCGCGCGAAGATCCCTGCTAAAGAGCTACTCGTTGCCGAGCGCGCTGAGATTGATGAGCGTATGCAAGAGGCGATGCGCCTGGCTAAGAATCAGAACCTGCTCATCAAAGAGGTTCCGCGCGGAGTCCTCGATGGCTTGACCGGAACCACCATGCACCAAGGAATTGCCCTTGTTATTAAGCCCTTTCAATATGCCAACTTTGAAGAGCTGCTCAAAAAGATTCAGAAGCCTGGGCTATTGATTGGACTCGATGGAGTTACCGATCCACATAATTTGGGAGCAATCGTTCGTAGCGCAGCGGCATTTGGCGCCAATGGCGTTGTTATTCCGGAACGTCGTACAGCTGCGATGACTGGTTCGGCCTGGAAGGCATCAGCAGGAGCCGCTGCCCGACTTCCCATTTCTCAAGTAACGAATCTGGTTCGTTCTTTGGAAGATGCCAAGAAGGCTGGATACTTTGTGGTCGGGCTCGATGCCGAGGGTGATGAATCACTTCCAAAATTCTCACTCGCTCTGGAGTCGATCTATGTGATCGTCGGCAGCGAGGGCAAGGGCCTCTCCCGCCTCGTACGCGAGACCTGCGATCTGATCCTTTCCATCCCTATGCAATCGGATGTCGAATCGCTCAACGCCAGCGTAGCGACAGCCATCGTCCTCCATCAGATCGCAGCTAACCGCGCTGCGTCCACTATTTAGTAACCCTCTGTTCATCTAAATAAGGCAAAATAGCAACATGTCACATTTGATAGCCGAGGATCCCAGGGGGCGCCTGGTCGATCGCGAACTCTCGTGGTTGGCCTTCAATGAGCGAGTCCTGGAGTTAGCAGAAGACACAACCGTTCCACTTTTGGAACGTTGTCGCTTTCTTGCGATCTTCTCGTCGAATCTCGATGACTTTTACATGATTCGTGTTGCAACTCTCAAGCGCAAACTAGAGAGCGGAGTGAGTAAAGCAAATACCGCTGGCTATAAACCGATGCAATTGATGAGCGAGATTGCACAAAAGACTCAAGAGCTATTGCAGCGACAATCCAAGGCATTTCATGAAGTCATCTTGCCGCATCTTGGAACTTATGGAATCGAACTTGCTGCGTGGGGTTCACTGGATGATGCCGAAAAGGTAGCGGTTAATAAGGTTTTTCATACCAAAATATTCCCAGTACTAACCCCCCTGGCCGTGGATCCATCTCATCCATTTCCTTATATCTCAGGTCTCTCGCTCAATCTTGCCGTTGTTGTAACCAAGCCAGATAGTGAAGAAGATTTGTTCGCCCGCGTCAAAGTTCCATCCAACCTTCCGCGATTTGTCGAAACAGGTCGACCTGGAGTGCGTCGCTTCGTGCCGCTAGAAGAAGTCATCATTGCCAACTTGCACGAACTCTTTCAGGGGATGGAAGTTAAAGATCATTACACCTTCCGCCTGACCCGCAACGCCGATTTAGAGTTGGAAGAGGAAGAGTCAGAAGATCTCCTCGCTTCGATGGAACAAGAACTACTTCGTCGTAAGTTTGGACCGCCGGTGCGGTTAGAAGTTGATCGCGATATTCAGCCCGAACTCTTGCGTACCTTGATGGATGAGCTCAACATCAAGGAAGAGGACATCAGTCGGTATAAAGAACCTTTGGATCTCACTGGGCTGCACCAGCTTGCTGATATTGATATGCCCGCGCTGCGCTTTCCACCATTTCGAAATCAAGTAACGCCCGATCTGCGCGAGACCGATCCTGATTCCACTGATAGTTTCTTCGATGCAATTCGCCGTCGCGAAATCATCTTGCATCACCCCTATGAATCATTTACATCCAGCGTGGTTCGATTCTTAGAATCTGCGGCATCTGACCCTCATGTGTTAGCAATCAAGCAAACGCTTTATCGCACCTCTGGCGACTCACCAGTTGTTCAAGCTCTTATCGAAGCAGCCGAGGCCGGCAAGCAAGTTCTTGCGGTTATAGAAATTCGGGCACGATTTGATGAACTCGCAAATGTGCGTTGGGCTCGCAAACTGGAAGATGCCGGGGTTCATGTTGTGTATGGACTGATTGGTTATAAAACCCACGCCAAGTTATCGCTGGTTGTGCGCCAGGAGACCAACGGAATACGCCGCTATTCCCATATTGGAACCGGTAATTACAATCCAAAGACCGCCCGATCATATGAAGATTTTGGTCTACTCTCTGCCGACCCAGTCCTGGGCGAAGATGTTAATAAACTCTTTAATCAGCTCTCAGGATTCGCTCCGCAGACCGCTTTTACTCGCCTCTTAGTGGCTCCGCGCACCATGCGGACCGGCTTGCTGGAACGAATCGACCGTGAGATCGCCAATCATCAAGCTGGCAAGACCGCATTTATTCGTATGAAACTCAATTCAATCCTCGATGAAGATTTTGTCGAGGCGCTTTATAAAGCATCTCAGGCTGGCGTGAAAATTGATTTAGTGGTGCGTGGAATCTGCGCCATACGTGCTGGCGTTCCAGGAATTTCTGAGAACATTCGAGTCCGATCGATAGTGGGACGGTTCTTAGAGCATTCTCGAATCTTTCACTTCGCTAATGACGGAAACGATGAGTTATATATTGGCAGCGCTGATTTAATGCATCGCAATCTCGATCGTCGCGTTGAAAGTTTGGTGCAGATCACGCAAGGAGACCACAAGCGTTTCTTGATTGGTGCTATTGACAGTTATCTCTCCGATGAGTTTGTGCGCTGGGAGATGTTGCCTGATGGAAAGTGGCTCGAAGTAAAAGAGAGTCCAGAGGGAGAACGCCTCAAGGATTTCCATACTTCGGCGATAGATTGGTATCGGGTTCGCGGATGACTCCAGCAATCGTTGCCGCCGGTGGAGTTCTCTGGCGTAGAAATTCAGATGGCGAGATTGAAGTGCTATTAGTCCATCGTCCGCGTTATGACGATTGGTCACTTCCTAAAGGGAAGGTCGAAGAGGGAGAAGCGCTGATTTCTTGCGCATATCGTGAAATTTTGGAAGAGACTGGGTTAAGTATAAAGCTCGGTCCATTTATCGGAGCTGTTGAATATTACGTTCCAGATGGATTGAAACATGTGGACTATTGGTCCGCCTCTCTCATTGAAGATGGCAGCGCATTTCATCCTAACGAAGAGGTGGATCGCATCGAGTGGCTGGATCTGCAAGCCGCCGCGATTAAGGCAACTCGTGAAAGCGATCGCGAGATTCTGGTTCGTTTTAGCAAAACCCCATATGACTCTCATGCCTTAGTAATGCTGCGCCACGGCAAAGCGCTGGAGCGCACCGAATGGCAAGGGGAAGATGAAGATCGCCCTCTGCAACTTGTAGGGCAGTTACAAGCGAAGCGGATGCTCTCCCTTTACCAGGTTTACGGCGTCGAAGAGGTACACACTTCAGATGCAGTTCGTTGCCTAGATACCATCGCTTTGATGGCGAAGTCGCTGCAAATCACTCCTGTCATCACCAATGCCGTCAGTGAATACACTTATAAAAAGAACAAAGAGAAGGCGATTGAATACGCTAAGGATTTGATTAAGAAGAAGAAGCAAGTAATTTTATGTAGTCATAATCCCGTCTTGCCCCGCATGATGGAGAAGCTGACCAAGAAGATTGATTTTGATTACCCTGACAATAAGTTAATGCCGGGTGAGGCTTGGGTGCTCTTTCACAATAAGAAAGAGGTTTTGCAGATTGATCGGATGGCCGCACCTAGCGTTTAGCGGTTCTCCATCCAATCCATATATTTCAAAACAATTCCCTCACGCAAGGCCCACGGACAAATCTCGAGTTCTCGTAGATCCAGATTTCGCATCACGCTCTCGGTGACGAACGCCCCGGCAACAATTTGTTTGGCACGGTTGGAGGAGACCCCAGGTAATTTAGTGCGCTCTTCGTGGGTCATATCAGCCAACCTGGTGGCTATCTTTCGGACAATATCAAACTTGATAACGCTGCCATTGGTATCGAACCAATCGCCGCTCAGACGAGCCAAGGTGCGCAACGTTTTACTGGTCGCAATCGAGCGATCAGAATCTTGATGTTTAACTAGAGCAGGTAAGACGGCTTCGAGTTGTGACTCAATGTGTTCACGCATCGCACTTATTCCCTTTTGCGAATAAGGGTTTCCTGTTAGGAATTTTTGAGTGAGGCGAGAGGCACCAAGCGGAAGTGATGTGGCAACTTCTGGAGATTCATCCACTCCTACGGCGATCTCAAGCGATCCGCCACCGATATCAATTACAAGTAGCCGACCGCTAGACCAGCCAAACCAGCGACGTGCGGCAAGGAAGGTTAACTTCGCTTCTTCATCTCCAGTTAAAACCTGCAAATCAATATCAAATTCCTTGTTAATGCCCGCGATTATTTGCTCACCATTTGTGGCCTCGCGGAGCGCCGATGTCGCAAAGGGAAGGAATTCCTTTACCTGAACCGTACGGGCCTGTAGAACGGCGTTGCCGATAGATCTCCGTAGGTGATCGATTCCCTCGTCGCTGATCTCATTATTCGCGTTGAGAAATTCCGTGAGGCGCAACTCTTCTTTGTAGTTAAAAGTTGGATTTGGGCGTGCCCCAGGGTGGGTATCGACCACTTGAAGGTGGACAGTGTTTGAACCGACATCTAGGACTCCGAGGCGCACCTGCGAAACCTACCCTCAACTAGGCGAGTTCGCTTATGCCATTTTGTCGTGTCATAATTGCCCCTCGCAGATGTTCCGCCCACGGCGGTTCGCCTCCCTAGCTCAGTGGTAGAGCATCCGCCTTGTAAGCGGAAGGTCGTCAGTTCAATCCTGACGGGGGGCTCCACGGCTGACTATTGAGCCCGCGTCAGATATCAATAATGATGGCCCCTGTGATTAAGTTTTTGCTTGTTGCGCTGGTAGGTCTATTTGTTGGAATTTTCAATGGTGCAGCAGGTGGCGCCTCAGTCTTTTCCTTTCCAGTACTGGTTGCTATCGGCTTAAATCCCATAACTGCAGTTGTAACGAGCGCAGTCGGAGTTTCTCCCGCGAATATCTTTGCTTTGGCGAGCAAGCGCCATGAGGTGCAACCAATAATTAGAGAGCACGCCAAGATATTGGTCGCCTGCTCAGTAGGAGCTCTTCTCGGGGCGATCGCACTAATCGCCGTACCGGAGGAGAACTTTAAAAGGTTGGTTCCCTTCCTACTGCTCATCGCCTCCTGCTCATTGCTCATAAAAGTCGCTCCTGCCTTAACGGCGTTAGAGCGACGCATTGAGGTGTCGCTGATGCTGGCCATCGGAATCTATTGTGGCTACTTCGGCCCCGGACAAGGCGTGATGGTAATAGCCGTACTGGCTCGCGATGCTGGTAGATCGGTCGCCGCTGTGAACATCAGTAAGAATGTGATCGTCGGAATCTCAAATATCCCCTCTGTCTGCATCTTTGCCTTCAGCGGATTGGTCGATTGGGTTTTGGCGGCGGCTCTACTCGTGGGATCAGGAGCAGGAGGCTATTTCGGCGGACGAATCACCAATCGCTTTAGTCGAAGTACTTATAAGTGGATAATTTTTGGCGTGGGATTAACTTCAACCTTCTGGTTCTTTTACAAGTACTGGATTAAATAGATATGACCTACTCATTTTGGTCTTGCTGCGGTA
>CAIPQX010000106.1 GCA_903867285.1 uncultured Actinomycetes bacterium
CGCAGCTATCTGCCTGGGGTAACGAACTTGTACGTCCAACAGCAATATTGGTTGTTAGCGCATTTCACTATTTGCTTCGGGAATAAGCGCTGAAGGTGCGACGATGGAGTGGATCGATGGAAATATCGGATCCAAGGTAACTATGAAATACCCTGCGGTATTTTTGATGGGCGAGCATGCCAAGGGCGAAACACTCTCCATTGCCTTTGCCGGTGAAGGACAGCATCAGGATGCTGGATCCAAGATGGTCCACGCCGCTCCCTATACCTCTTCCACCATCATCTCTAAATCTGTTGCACGCGGGGGAGGACGAACCTCATACCGTGGACTCGTTCAAATCTTGCCTGGTGCACATCACTCTAAGTCGACCGTTAAGTGCGATGCGCTCTTGATCGACACCATCTCGCGCTCAGATACCTACCCGTATGTAGATATCCGTGAAGATGATGTTTCGATGGGGCATGAAGCCACCGTCTCAAAGATCAGCGACGATCAACTTTTCTATCTTATGTCACGAGGACTGTCGGAAGATGAAGCGATGGCGATGATCGTTCGCGGCTTCATTGAGCCGATCGCTCGTGAATTGCCGATGGAATATGCCCTCGAACTCAATCGCCTTATCGAACTTCAAATGGAAGGCGCTGTTGGCTAATGTCACTTGCAACAACTACAAATTATATGGTTCCAACGGGTCGCGAAGAGCCTTGGCGCTTTACACCCTTGAACCGCTTAGCAGGACTCCACGATACATCTGTTGAACTGCATGATCGGATCTCGCTAGAACCTGCAGATATTCCTGCAGGAGTAGTGATCACAGTGGAAGATGCTGTGGCGCTTCCGCCGCTCTCTGCGAACGATGATCACATTATTCGTAGAGTTCGCGACGGTGTATCGAAGGTGCTTCTGGTCTCTATCGAGAAGGATGCAGAGATTGCTCTCCCTATCTTTCTCATTCGCTCCATGTTGGATATGACTCCTGAGATATCTCGAGTGCAGGTGAACGCCGGTACAAATAGCCACGCGACTCTCGTCATAGAAAATAGCGGTGAAGGCGTATTGGCAGAGGAGATTGAGTTCAATCTAGCTGCGGGAGCAAATCTCCGTTTTGTGACTCTGCAGGAGTGGTCCGCACGCGCAGTTCATGTTGCTAGACATCACGCCATTATCGGCAAAGATGCCACATTCACCTCCTACGTCGTAAGTATTGGTGGCTCCGTCGTTCGCATCTCTCCGACTGTTGAATACACCGGGCCTGGATCAAATGCCGAACTCTTCGGTCTTTACTTTGCAACAGATGGTCAACATCTCGAGCATCGCGTACATGTTGAACACGGCGTTCCAGGAGCGAGATCCCGGGTTAACTACAAGGGAGCCCTCAACGGAAATTCTGCACACACGGTCTGGATCGGCGATGTCTTTATTAAGGCAGCGGCGCAAGGGACTGACACCTACGAGCTCAACCGCAACCTCTTGCTTTCGCACGGCGCGCGCGCTGACTCTGTTCCAAATCTGGAGATTGAGACTGGCGACATTGTCGGAGCAGGCCATGCCAGCACCACGGGGCGTTTTGATGATGAGCAACTCTTCTATTTGATGTCTCGCGGAATCCCCTCCGAGCAGGCAAGGCGCCTGGTTATTCGCGGATTCTTCTCCGATATCGTTTCGAAGCTGAAGTTAGAAGCGATTGAAGAGCGGATCATGAACCGCATTGATAGCGAGCTATCGGTGGTCAAGATATGACGCAAATTAATTTCGATTCACTTACAACGGGAAAACCGATTCAAGTGGATGTAGATGGAAAGCAAGTATGCGTTGCACGCGTTGGCGATGAAGTCTTTGCCGTCTCAAATATCTGCACGCATTCCCATGCAGAGTTATCTGATGGGGAAGTAAAGGGTTTTGTTATCGAGTGCTGGTTGCACGGAGCTGACTTTGACCTTAGAACTGGCGCTGCGGTAACCCTGCCAGCTACAGAAGCGCTAGAAACCTTTCAGGTAGATCGCTCCGGAAATGTATTAACTATTAGCCCCAAGACGAAGGAGATGTAAGTGAGCACATTAGAGATTAAGGGACTGCATGTCTCGGTTATCACAGAAGAGGGTGCGAAAGAGATTCTTCGTGGGGTAGACCTCACCATCAACTCTGGTGAAACTCACGCAATCATGGGGCCCAATGGTTCCGGCAAATCTACGCTGGCCTATTCGATCGCGGGACATCCGAAGTACACGATCACATCAGGATCTGTGACACTAGACGGAGTCGATGTTCTTGAAATGACAGTCGATGAGCGGGCCAAGGCCGGTCTCTTCCTGGCTATGCAGTATCCAGTTGAAGTTCCCGGAGTATCAGTCTCCAACTTTTTGCGTACCGCTGTAACTGCTATTCGCGGAGAGGCTCCCAAGGTACGTACCTGGGTTGGCGAAGTAAAAGAGGCGATGTCGGCTCTCTCCATGGATCCAGCTTTCTCCGAGCGCAACGTTAATGAGGGCTTCTCTGGCGGCGAGAAGAAGCGTCATGAAATCCTGCAGATGGAACTTTTGAAGCCAAAGATTGCCATCTTGGACGAGACCGACTCTGGACTAGATGTTGATGCACTACGTATTGTTTCGGAAGGCGTTAACCGCGTGAAAGAGAATCAAGATCTTGGCATCATGCTCATTACCCATTACACCCGCATCTTGCGATACATCAAGCCAGATTTCGTTCACGTATTCGCCGGTGGACGCATCGTCGAAGAGGGCGGGCCAGAATTGGCAACC
>CAIPQX010000107.1 GCA_903867285.1 uncultured Actinomycetes bacterium
CGAGGACTCTTGGCTGGTGCCAAGACACGATGACAGTCTCCCTTGTAGTTTTCGCTCCCTTTGGTTACCAGAGATTTTATACAGTTCGTATAAGTGACCTATGACTCAAAAAGCGCTACTGGCAAGGTAGCAGAAAGCCATCTGAAATTCACCTCTGCCAGCCTTTTCAGGGCGCGCCTTAGACTTTTTTGCAATAAAGTTCAACTTCTCGCGGACAAAAGTCACTATTTCGAAAGGTTTTACATGCCTCAACAAGAATTGAAAGAAAATACAAAAAAGCACCATTGGCAGCCGGGCGATGAAGGTTTAGATCCAAATCGTTGGCGCGCACTTGCAGTTATTGCAATCGCATCATTGATGATCGTTCTCGATGGCTCAATCATCAACTTGGCACTTCCAAGCGCGCAAAAGGCGCTCCACATTACAAATGCAAATCGGCAATGGGTCGTCACTGCTTACTCACTCGCATTTGGTTCATTGCTACTGCTGGGCGGACGTATCGCAGATTTCGTAGGCCGTAAAAAGATTTTCATTATCGGATTAATTGGCTTCGCAATTGCATCTGCCATTGGTGGTCTCTCAACTAATCAAAGCGAACTCTTTGCGATGCGCGGATTGCAAGGCGCCTTCGGTGCACTTCTGGCACCATCATCTCTCTCTTTAATTAACGTGACATTCACCGTTCCAAAAGAGCGGGCACGCGCATTCGGTGTTTATGGCGGAATATCAGGAGGCGGCGCCGCAATCGGGCTTATCATGGGCGGATTCCTTACTGAATACGCTTCCTGGCGCTGGTGCTTGCTCGTTAACTTGCCAATCGCTCTACTCGCTGTTGCGCTCGCAGTGCCATTCCTACACGAGTCAAAAGCTAAGGGAGATAATAAGTACGACGTTCCTGGAGCCATTACGGTAACTGCTGGATTAGTCAGTTTGGTTTACGGATTTAGTCAAGCAGCTGACCACGGGTGGGCAAATGTCCGCACCTATCCATATTTCGTAATAGCTATTGTTTTGATTTCTGCGTTCTTCATCATAGAAACGCGAGTAAAGCATCCACTCCTTCCAATGCGCGTACTGGCCGAGCGCAATCGCGGCGGTTCGTACATCGGTTCACTCTTAACCGGCGTAGGTCTCTTTGCGATGTTCCTCTTCCTGAGTATTTACATGCAGGGTTTCTTGCATTACTCCCCACTCAAGGCCGGCGTCGCTTTCTTACCTTTCACCGTTGGAATCATCTTCGGAGCCGGAATTGCATCACAACTCCTCCCCAAGATTGGTCCACGACCGCTCATGGTCTTTGGAATGCTCCTGGCAACCGTCGGAATCTTGCTCTTCTCTCGTCTAACCCCGACCTCTGGATATACCTCTCACCTCCTCGCTCCAATGCTCATTATGAGTTTTGGGGTGGCGCTGTACTTCATCCCAAATGCAAGTACCGGGTTGCATGACTCCGGAGAGCATGACGCCGGGGTGGCTAGCGCAATGATCAACACCAGTCAGCAGATTGGTGGCTCGCTCGGCGCGGCTCTGCTTAACACGATCGCAATCTCTTCCACCGCTGCCTTCGTAGTAGGTCACAAGGGATTGAGCCCCGCTTATGGAGCGGTGCACGGCTTTACCACCACCTTCAAGTGGGGCGCCGCATTCCTGTTTACCTGCGCCATCGTCTCGGCCCTCATGATCAATGTTGGCAAGGACTCCTTAGTGGAACACGAAGGCTAGACGGCTCTTCGCTCCATACTGCAAGAAGGGCCTTATTGCGATAAATTACTACTTGCGAACGATTCGCAAGTAGTAAGGCCGAGAGGGCAGGATGAACGCTCCAACTAGCGCTAAGAAGAGGACGAAGAACCCTTTTGCGAGCCTCTCTCGTGATGAGCGACGCCGCCTGGGAGCCATGTTTGCCGTCATCTTCTTCCTACTCTTCGGTGGCTTGATTTTGATGGCCTTTGCCACCTCTGGCCACTATCACTTGGCAGATGGAACGATGTTTGGCTGGGGTACCGGATTTTTAGCACTCACTCTAGGCATGCGCCACGCCTTTGATGCAGACCATATCTCCGCCATCGATAACACGACCCGCAAATTAATGGCTGAGGGTCAACGCCCCATGGGTGTTGGCTTCTTCTTCTCGCTCGGCCACTCCTCTGTCGTTACTGCCTTAGCGATCATTCTCAACTTTGGAATCAAATCGCTAGGCGCTGAAGTAAAGAATCAGAATTCCAGCCTTCATCACTACACCGGCCTCATCGGAACGTCAGTGAGTGGAGCATTCTTAGTTCTAATAGCCCTTCTGAATTTGTTGGTATTGGTCTCAGTGCTCAAAGTTTTTGTAGCGATGCGCAAGGGAAGCTATAACGAAGCAGAGTTGGAAAAACATTTAGACTCTCGTGGATTCATGATGCGCTTCTTTGGGCCTATTGCACGCCGCATCGATGCAAGCTGGAAGATGTATCCACTCGGCATTCTCTTTGGTTTAGGTTTCGATACTGCAACCGAAGTCGCGCTTCTGGTTCTCGCAGGATCGACTGTTGTAGCAGGACTCCCCTGGTGGGCCATCTTGTCTCTGCCGATGCTCTTTGCTGGTGGGATGAGTCTGCTTGACACTATCGATGGTTCATTTATGAATTTCGCTTATGGGTGGGCATTTTCTAAACCAGTGCGCAAGGTTTATTACAACATCGTCATTACTGGGCTTTCAGTTGTCGTAGCGCTATTTATTGGTGGCCTAGAGGTCGCTCAAGTCTTCGCGCAGCAGTTGAAACTGACTGGAGGGTTTTGGAATTACGCCTTGGCCTTCAATATCAACAAGGCAGGATTCATCATCGTTCTTATGTTTGTTGTGGTCTGGGGCTTAGCTCTTGCTATCTGGCGCTTTGGCAAGGTCGAAAGCCGCTGGCACGATCATGCGCACACATCACAACAGCAGCGCGGTGAAGATGAGAACCACGCTGCTGCTGGTATTGAACTAGGACCTATTACTGCTGGTTTTACGATCGATTAACGTTCGATCTTTCCCGCAATAAACTCTTCGACGCGCGCTTGTGCAACATCATCGGTGTATTGAACTGGTGGGGACTTCATAAAGTAGCTGGCAGGTGAGAGCAGAGGGCCACCGATCTTGCGATCGAGAGCGATCTTTGCGCAACGAAGCGCATCAATAATGACGCCAGCAGAGTTTGGTGAATCCCATACTTCGAGCTTGTATTCGAGGTTTAGCGGGACGTCTCCGAAGGCACGGCCTTCAAGGCGAACATAGGCCCACTTACGATCATCAAGCCAAGGAATGTAATCCGATGGACCGATGTGCACGTTCTTGGCACCCAAGTCATGATCCAACTGTGAGGTCACGGATTGGGTCTTAGAAATCTTCTTTGATTCGAGGCGATCGCGCTCCAACATGTTCTTGAAGTCCATGTTTCCGCCGACATTGAGTTGATAGGTGCGATCAAGGTGCACTCCACGATCTTGGAATAGTCGAGCCATGATGCGGTGCGTGATAGTTGCACCGACCTGAGACTTGATGTCATCTCCGATGATTGGGAGATTTGCCTTGGTGAACTTGTCAGCCCAGACCGGGTCGGATGCAATAAATACAGGAAGCGCGTTAACGAACGCTACGCCGGCATCAAGTGCACATTGTGCATAATGCTTGGCAGCTAACTCGGAACCTACAGGGAGGTAGCAGATCAAGACATCGACCTTGCGCTCTTTGAGAACTGCAACGACATCTACATGCTCGGCTGTTGATTCAACGATTGTCTCGCGGTAGTAACGGCCAAGACCATCGAGGGTAGGTCCGCGTTGCACGATGAGGCCTGTTGTGGCTACATCAGAAAATTTGATGGTGTTGTTCTCGGAAGCCCATATTGCATCGGCGAGATCGAGGCCAACCTTCTTGGCGTCAACATCGAATGCTGCAACGAAA
>CAIPQX010000108.1 GCA_903867285.1 uncultured Actinomycetes bacterium
AAATACTCCTGGTGATCGAGGCCGATCGGGGTGATTACCGATACCTGGCTCTGTACAACGTTGGTGGCATCCCACTCTCCGCCCATGCCGGTTTCGATGACCGCAACATCAACCGGAAACTCTGCAAAGGCTACAAATGCCAAGGCCGTCATAGCTTCAAAGAATGAAACAGGGTGTGGTTGGCGGCTATCAACCAGATCAAAATAGAGCGCGACATCGTTATAAGTCGCAATCATTCCCTCGGGCGGGATGGGCAGGCCATTGATCGAAATACGCTCCAAAAAGCTTTCCAGGTGCGGGCTGGTGAAGCGGCCAGTGCGGTACCCGAGTTCACGCAGCAGCGCATCGATCATGCGTGAGGTAGTTGTTTTCCCGTTCGTCCCGGCAATATGAATCGTTGGATAGGAAAGCTGAGGGCTTCCCAAGGCGTCACAGAGGGCCGCAATTCGATCAAGAGAGGGCGCAATGCGCGTCTCTGGCCAACGCTTTAAGAGAGCGTTGTAAATCGCATCGAGAGTTTGGAGATCATCTGGCGCGGTCATGTGGCTCTATTCGGTTGGTAGCGCAGCAAGCGCTGCTTCAATTCGCAAAATATCGGTCGATGTGACCTCAAGGCGTTCACGAATCTCGGTAACAACTTCGAGAGGCGCTTTCGCCATAAATCCTTCGTTCTCTAACTTCACTTTTGCCGTTGCCAGATCTTTTTGAGCGGTGGCCAGATCTTTGGTTAATCGGGCGCGTTCCGCTTTCACATCGATCGCGCCTGTTAAATCAAAGTCGATCACTACAGTACCCAATTCGATGGTTGCGCTGAATGGTCCATCGCCACGGTCGGCACGAACAATAAAACGAATGGCATCTTCGTAATCCGAAAGTTCACCCAATCCGCTGAACTTCGCAACAATCTTGGCAGATGTCTTGATGCCTTGATCATTTCGGAAGCGGCGAATTTCGGTAATGATCTCTTGAATCGTGGCAACGGCCTTTAATGACTTTTCGCTGGAGTGCGATGGTTGCACGACAGGCCAGGATGCAATAACCAGAGATTCGTTTCCGGTAAGGGTGCACCAAATCTCTTCGGTAATAAATGGCATTACTGGATGCAATAGACGCATCAGTTGATCCAGAACATAACCAAGGACTCGCGCGGTCTTCGCGGAATCGTCCCCAGCGAATGTTGATTTTGTAAGTTCGAGGTACCAGTCACATAGGTCATCCCACGCAAAGTGGTAGAGAAGTTCGAGCGCCTTAGAAAATTCAAATGCTTCAAGTAGCGACTCAACTTCAGCGATCGTCTCGGTGAGGCGAGTCAGAATCCATTGATCAACGAGATTGAGAGAATCGAACGCTGGTAAGTCGCCAGTTGTATGCGCACCATTCATGGTGGCAAAACGCGTGGCGTTCCAGAGTTTGGTTGCGAAATTGCGCGAACCTGCGATCCACTCTTCGGCGAGTGCTTGGTCTGTACCTGGATTGGCCATGCGCGCCAAGGTAAAGCGCAACGCATCAGAACCGTACTTATCCATAAATTCGATGGGATCAATGCCGTTGCCACGGCTCTTGGACATCTTCTTACCAAATTTGTCGCGAACGAGTCCATGGAGCGCGATAGTTTCAAATGGTTGGACACCACCCATCGCATACAAGCCCAACATCATCATGCGCGCTACCCAGAAGAACAAGATGTCATAACCGGTGACCAGAACTGATGTCGGATAAAACTTCTTAAGATCTGCAGTCTCTTCGGGCCACCCCAGCGTTGAGAAAGGCCAGAGTCCAGAGGAGAACCAGGTATCTAAGACATCAGGATCTTGGGTGTATCCAGCAGGAGGTTCTTCGCCAGGACCGCAGACAACAACTTCATCGTTGGGACCGTAGTAAACCGGAATTCGATGGCCCCACCAGAGTTGGCGAGAGATACACCAGTCGTGCATGCCATCAACCCAGTCAAAGTAACGAGGAGAAAGTTCTTCTGGTTCGATCTTTACGCGACCATCGCGAACCGCCTCGCCAGCTGCTTTTGCCAGAGGTCCAACTTTTACAAACCACTGCTTTGATAAGAGAGGCTCAACGATTGTGTCGCAACGACTGCAATGGCCAACCGAGTGCAGGTACGGACGTTTCTCGGCAACGATGCGACCTTGCTTACGTAATTCAGCGACGACGGCAACGCGAGCAACAAAGCGATCCATCCCATCAAACTCGGTATTGGAACCTTCCATCACTGCATGCGTGTTCATGATGATCGGCATATCGATACCGTGACGAGTCGCCATTTCAAAGTCATTGGGATCATGTGCGCCAGTTACTTTTACCGCGCCAGTTCCGAATTCTGGATCAACGAGTTCATCGGCGATGATGGGGATCCAGCGATTGGCTAATGGCAACAAAACCTTTTTGCCAACGAGGTGCGCATAACGTGG
>CAIPQX010000109.1 GCA_903867285.1 uncultured Actinomycetes bacterium
CCTCGACAAATTGGCGGAGTTCTACTAGCTCTAGTACTTCTCGTAGTTCATCGTCCGTCGCTTCGGGTCTTCCTATCTTCAAATTCTCGCGAATGGAAGTTCCAAATAAGTAGTCGTCTTGCAGTAGCGTTGAAATTAGATACATATCGGCTGGAAGCAATTTCTGCCCGTTCAACAGCAGCTCTCCTGAGTACGGCAGAAAGCCGAGCAGTGCATTGATGATTGAAGATTTACCAGATCCAGAGCGACCGGTGACAAAGAGGGTCTCTCCATGTGTAACAGCCGCGGTGATTGCCTTCGTTCTGGCATCTGCAATCAGAGGTTGAAATGCACGAAATTCCAGTGTAACAACTGAAGGCGCTAGCGAATCTTCAAGGTGCATTTCTTCTACTGTTTTTAGCAGCGGTTCGATATTTGTAATAGCACCCAATACTTGGCGCAACTGTGAAAATGCACCGGGGAGCGAACTGAGTCCATCGAAGATTGCCAGCGGCACAAGAGCGATTACCGCGATGTTAATACCTGCAAGTTGGTGGGTGATCGCTCCGCGTGCTGCGAACCAGAGTGAGATCAATGTTGCAGCACCGAGAACAACGAAGTAGAAGGCGGCGGCCAAGCCAGAACGAGTGGCATTCTTCACTTCAATGGCTGCGATTTTGCTCTGCTCTGCACCGACTTGATTCAAGAGCTCTTGGTGATAGTTGAAAATCAAGGATTCTGGAGCAGATTCTGCGATCTGCATAATCTGGTCAAAGAGCTGATTCTCGTAATTGCGGGTATCT
Source organism: uncultured Actinomycetes bacterium (assembly GCA_903867285.1). Lineage (GTDB taxonomy): Bacteria > Actinomycetota > Actinomycetes > Nanopelagicales > Nanopelagicaceae > PALSA-747. The sequence continues at coordinate 783 of CAIPQX010000109.1, forward strand.
GCCTTGCCCGACGCCAACATCGCCAAGAAAGGGATAACGAAACAGGCCAACAAGAAGAGAGCCCCAACGGCATTTCCGCAGGCGGGTAGCAACCAGTGAATGATCGTTATCCCCGCGCTTCCCGATATTAATGCGGCTAGCCAAGGAGAGGCGACTCGAAGCCACAAGTCCTGCGCCAACTCAACATCGTTGATTATTTGAGCCAATACATTGCCGCGGTGTAACTGCGCATACTCAGATGGAAGCAACCGAGAAAACCGGTCATAAATCTTTACGCGCAACGCTGTCTGAATCTTTAGAGCGCTGTTGTGCTCGAGGATACGACTGGCATATTTCAAAATACCGCGTGAGAGACCGAAGAAACGCACGCTGACAATTGCGACTTCTAAGACCAGAACTGGTGGCCTGGTCGAAGCCATTGAGATGAGCCAGGCGCTGGTAGCGAGTAATCCCACGGCCGAGCCGAGCGAAGCTCCGCCCAATAGGACAGCCGCCAGCATTTCGCGAGATTCGCCTCTAAAGACTCGGAGCAAACTCTTCATCGCGCCGCCCCTACACGCGTTACTTTTGTAGCCGCCCCGATTAGTAATTCTCTGTGCGAGATTAAGAGGATCATCGCCCCACGTGCTGCCTGCCGATTAAGTACCTTCGCAATTGTGGATTCGGAGATGTCATCAACAGATGCAGTAGGTTCATCGAGAATAATTAGTGGCGTCTCTTTGAGTAATGCTCGTGCCAAGGCAATCTTGCGTAATTGTCCAATTGATAACTTCTGCGCAATAGTGCCGAGTTCAGTTGCGATGCCCTGTGGTAGATTTATTGGATCCAGATCCACGCTGAGCAGCATTTCAATTAGCTCTTGATCACTGGCCCCGGGTTTGGCATGGCGTAATATCGTGGCAACGCTTCCCAGTGGAAATTTTGGCTCCTGTGGTTGCCAAGCAACCAGAGCCCGCCAAGCGCTACTGCTTACTGCTGATAAGTCTTGAGAACCTGCGCTCGATGTGATGGTGATTTCACCGTGGCGAGGATGGATGAAACCGAGTAAAACAGCGGCCAGAGTTGATTTCCCAGCCCCAGATGGACCGACGAGGGCGTGCACTTCCCCAGCCCGTAGTTCCCCGGCGGGAATTATGATCTCTGAGCGATCAGGATAAGAGATTGTGAGTTGGGTCCAGGCGATCCGCGTTACATCAGAAATTGCGATCCCTGGTGCAGGGCTGGGCTTTTCGAGAATGGCAAAAAGTTGATTGAATGCAGCCACACCATCTGCGGCTGCGTGAAAATAGGCTGAGACCTGACGGATGGGCCAATACACCTCAGGTGCCAGCACCAAGATAAAAAGCCCGATAGAGAGCGGAATCGAACCGTTCACCAATCTCAATCCGATAGTGACGGCGAGTAGAGCCACGGAGAGAGTTGCGACTAACTCAAGGGCTAGTGAGGAGAGAAAAGAGATACGCAAAACTTGCATGGTTTCTCGGCGATACTTTTCACCGACCTCATGCAACTTCTTGCTCTGCAACTTTTCACGGCCATAGACCCGAAGTGTCGTAAGTCCGCTCAAGAGATCAAGAAAGTATCCACTGAGCAATCCCAGCGTCTGCCACTTCTTATCAGCGGCACTTGCGGTAAATCGCCCGATAAGAATTCCAAATATGGGAATAAGTGGAATGGTTAAGAGAATGATGAAGCCCGATTTCCAGTCGCGCAGCAGGATTGTTGCCCCGACCATTGCAGGAACTATCACCGCAATAAAGAGTTGTGGGAGAAACTTGGCAAAGTAGCCATCCAAGTTATTGATTCCTTTGGTAACCAAGACTGCTAAACCTGCAGTTCCCAACTCGTTGGAGTCAGATCCACCATTCTCGATCGTCTTTTCCAAGATTTTTCTACGCAATTCGTTACGCATCTTGCTACTTGCTCGGGCAGCGATTCGATCGTTGATGTACGCCAGGATGGCACGCGCCAGAAATACCAAGCCCAACTGCACTACTTCCGAGCGTAGCGAGTCAAAGGTGCGTTTGTGCTGAAAGAATTTACAGATTAAATCAACGAGTAAGAAAGCCTGTGCGATAGTAAAGCAAGCTCCGATGACCGAAATGGAGACCAGCGCAAAAATAAAACCCCGGCTGCTGCGAGAGTATCGCAACAGCCGGGGGTCAAATGCTTTCACTAGTGGACGGTATCCAAAACTCCGACTTCTGGGGAAGAAATCTGGCTTGGACTTACACGCTTGCGGAAGATCCAGTAAGACCAACCCTGGTAGAGCAGGACAATTGGGGTCATAACCACAGCAACCCAGGTCATTACACCCAATGTGTAATGTGCACTAGATGCATTGAAGATGTCGAGGCCCGGTCCACCTGCCGTGATGTTAGGCATGACATTTGGATAGAGACCGGTAAATAGGGTCACAACAACAGCCGCTGTGGCAATCGCTGAGAACAAGAAGGCATAACCTTCGCGCCCCTTGGCATTCGCTGCCAGTGCGGTTAACCAAGCAACAACGACCACTACTGAGCCAGCGATAACGCCACCCTTTGAGGTGAGACCCAACATGGTCCAACCCAGGAAGAGAACAGCTAGAAGAGCAGTTACTAGTCCAACCTGTTGTCCAAGTTTGTTGGCGCGAACCCGAATTTCACCATCTGTCTTCAAGGCCAAGAAGAACGCACCGTGGGAGACGAAAAGTGAGAGCGTTGTTAATCCACCGAGAAGTGCGTATGGATTAAGCAAGTTCCAGAATCCTCCAGAATATTGAATGTATCCGGCCGGCTCTTTAGTCAGCGGAACGCCACGAACAATGTTCGCGAATGCGACTCCCCAAAGAAGGGCAGGCAGGAAGCTAGAGATTGTGATCGCAAGATCCCAACGAGAACGCCACTTATCACTTCCATATTTGCTGCGATATTCGAAGGAGACTCCGCGGACAATAAGTGAGAGCAGAATCAGGAAGAGTGGTAGATAGAAACCGCTAAACAATGTGGCGTACCACTCCGGGAAGGCGGCGAATGTGGCGCCACCAGCGACTAGCAACCAGACCTCATTGCCATCCCATAGTGGTCCGAGAGTTGTAAGAACAGCGCGACGTTCGGCTTGATTCTTAGCAACGACAGGAAGGAGTATTCCGACTCCAAAGTCGAAGCCCTCCAAGACGAAGTAACCGATCCATAGGACGGCGATGGTGACGAACCAGAATGAATTAAGTGACATTTTTTATCCTCCTAGTAAGCCATCGTAAATGTCTTGGAATTTTCATCGCGTTCTACCGTCTTCTCAGGACCGACCTTGATGGTGCGGAGGATCAATCCGAATTCGATTACTGCGAGTACTCCATAGAGCAGGGTGAATACAACCATTGTGAAGAGCACGCTTGCGGCGCTTACTCCAGGGC
>CAIPQX010000110.1 GCA_903867285.1 uncultured Actinomycetes bacterium
TCGTCGTCAGGTCTTCCAATTCGCAATCGTTACCTTCTTAATAGGTTCCTTCGCAGCAGGCGCTGCACATACCATGACGCAGCTCATCGCTTTCCGTGCCCTACAAGGTCTCGGTGCCGGTGGACTTATGTCACTTACCTTTGTGATCATTGGTGATGTTGTTTCACCTCGTGAACGCGGTCGCTACCAAGGTTACTTCGGAGCAGTGTGGGGCTTGGCAACAGTTGCCGGTCCGCTACTCGGTGGATTCTTCTCTGACCATAACAAGGTTCTTGGTGTTACGGGATGGCGTTGGATTTTCTACATCAACCTTCCACTTGGAATCATCGCGTTGATTATCACATCTGCCGTATTGCACATTCCTAAAATTCATAAAGAGCACAAGATCGATTACTTTGGCGCATTTATTTTGGTCCTGGCCGTCTCGGCCGTCCTTCTTGGTATTTCTGTTTATGCTCCAGAAGTTGGTTGGCTCAAGGCTAAGACCTTGCTCTGGATCGGCGGCGGATTAGTGTTATTCGCGCTCTTCTTAGTTAATCAAGCGAAGGCTGCCGAACCAATTCTTCCACTCCGTTTATTCAAGAACCACACCTTCAACATCACCTCACTCTTGGGATTCCTCGTGGGTGCGGCGATGTTCGGTGCGATTGTGATGTTGCCGCTGTATTTCCAGTTGGTGAAGCACAATTCAGCCACCTTGTCGGGTCTGAAATTGTTGCCGTTGATGTTCGGAATCATCTCCGCATCGATTGGATCGGGTAAGTGGATCTCTAAACACGGTAAATACAAGATGTTCCCCGTTGTTGGAATGGTCCTCATGACGGTTGCCCTCTCTGGATTAGTAATCCTAAGCGAGACAACTGCCTATTGGCAGATTGCGGTCTTCGAACTCCTTCTGGGAGCCGGCCTCGGCTTCTCGATGCAAAATATCGTGATCGCGCTGCAGAACTCGCTCGATGTGAGAGATATGGGCGTTGGAACTAGCTTGAACACCTTCTGGCGTTCAATCGGTGGAACTCTCGGCGTAGCAATCTTCGGATCGATTTATGCAAGTAAGTTGACGGGTTACATAACAAGTGGCGTCTCATCGCTTACTGCGAAGAATCCAGCGGCGCTGGTTGGTGCTACCCCACAGGCACTTTCTCAATTGCGAAATAATCCAGGTGTGATGTCGAAGTTCACTCCGGAGTTACAAGGAACGATTCTTCACAGCTACGTGCAGGCCTTCCACATCGTATTCATCTCTGCAGCGCCAGTTACTGCAATTGGATTCTTGGTCGCTCTCGCACTCAAAGCAGCTCCGCTCAAAACCGGCGCAGAACATGCGCAAGCTATGAAGGAAGCAGCTGGCGAAGCCGTCGGTTAATAAGTATTGAAAAAAGCCCCTCGCGAATCACTTCGCGAGGGGCTTTTTTGATTATCTTACTTCTTGAATAGGAAGAGGCAGAGAACCACAAAGTTAAAGAGACTGAGAAGGATAAAGAAGAGTCCCAGGGCAATTAGATTGCCGGAGTTCTTAGCAACGCTTAGCCCGAGTTGTGAAATATCATCCACCTCATGCATGGTGCGGGCGAGAGCCCGGCTATCGCGGATTGAGGCCAGCATCCCGCTGACAGAGAATACGCCTCCTGCAGCGACCAACCCCACGGCGAAAGCCTTGATATCTGCCGGCGACTTATAGTTCAACTTCCCAGTGGTTGTGAGAGCCAGTACCGCTGCCAAGAGGATTGTGGGAGCCAATTGCGAGGTGATCCGCTGGGAGCGTTGCCCATTCCAAATTTGGAGTAAGTCTTTCTCTCGTATAGCCATGATCAAACCTCCGGTCTAATGTAATAGTGCTACCTTACTATGAAGGAGAATATCTAAAGATGCATGCATGGACGTGGTTCGCGATCGCTGGAATTTGCGCGGTCTTAGAAATCCTTAATCTGAGTCTGGTCTTCGCCTCTTTCGCTGTCGGAGCACTTTTTGCTGCTTTCGAGCGGGTATTAAGCCCCAATGTGTCCGCTCAGTGGATTGTCTTTGCACTAATTACCGTGCTAACCCTGCGCCTCAAGCCGATCCTCACCCGCTATTTATTCCGAAAAACACCACCATCAGATACCGGGATCCATGCGCTCATCGGCCAGAAAGCCATTGCTACTTCGCAGATCTCGGATTCCGCGGGAACAATCACTCTTAAGAATGAAACATGGACCGCGCGCAGCAAAGATGGCATTATCGAGGCTGGAGCGGTCGTGACCGTTGCTGGTATCGATGGCGCTGTGGCAGTTGTGATCTTGCGTAACGAATCTCAAGTTAACTAAGGAGTAACGATGGCCCTATTGATTGGACTTGGCGTAGTAGTTCTTCTCGCTATCCTTTTCACGATCGGATCAATTCGGATCATTCCGCAGGCTAGTGCGGGAATCGTTGAACGCCTGGGTAAGTACCACAAGACATTAGAACCAGGGCTCAATTTGATTGTGCCAGGAATTGATCGCCTGCGTCCACTTGTAGATTTGCGCGAGAAGGTTGTCTCATTCCCCCCTCAACCAGTTATTACCGAAGATAACTTGGTGGTAAGTATCGACACAGTTATTTATTTTCAAGTCACAAACCCAAAATCAGCTACCTACGAAATTGAGAATTACATTCAAGGTATCGAACAGTTGGTAGTCACTACTCTCCGTAACTCTGTCGGTGGATTAGATTTAGAGAAAGCCCTAACTTCCCGCGACCACATCAACGCGATCTTGCGTGGAGTGCTCGACGAAGCCACGAGCAAATGGGGCGTGCGCGTTAATCGAGTCGAGATTAAGGCGATTGAGCCACCTCCCAGCGTGCAAGAATCCATGGAAAAGCAGATGCGCGCAGACCGCGATAAGCGTGCCGCCATCTTGACCGCCGAAGGCGAGAAGCAGAGTCAGATCTTGCGTGCTGAAGGAAATCGTCAAGCAGATATCTTGCGTGCAGAAGGTGAAGCACAAGCCCGCGTGATTAATGCCGAAGGTGAAGCCACCGCCATCGCCAGAGTCTTTGATGCAATCCACAAAGCTAATCCCGACGAAAAGGTCCTGGCTTATAAGTACCTGGAGCAGTTACCTATCATCGCCAACGGCACCGCGAGCAAACTCTGGATTATTCCAGCAGAACTCTCTGGAGCTGCCGCTTCGATCATTAAGGCCTTCAAGCCGCAATAGTCACAACTGGCAGTGTCTCCTCCCATTAAAAAATTGATTTACTAGACCCTTTACACACTCTGCGAAAACGTTGAGTGCTTACACTCGCTATTTATTATCTAATTCATACCCGCATTCCGAAGGCAGGTATACATTGATTACATGTTGATCTGTAATCCAAACCCTTGTTTTTCAAGGACTTTACGGATGTCCCACTTTGAGCGAGGCGCGATTATGCGTGCTCCTTCCGCAGAAGTACGTGCTGGTGGAAAAGGAATTGATGCTGCGCGAGTTGGGAAGTCACTCAAGAAGAGAACACCACTGCTGGTTTTGATTGGTGATTTAGATGGAGATCAATATTGTCGCTTCCTTGCAGAAGAAGGCTTTGATTTCAAAACCGCAAGTTATCACGGAAACATCCGGGTCGCCACGATGTATCACGAAGAGCGTTCCCCAATAACGACGATCGTAAACGAAGATGGTCCAACTATTTCGCAGGCCGAGTGGGATGCATTCCTCGCAACAATACAAAACGAAATAAGGCCGCGAGAAATTGTTGCTAGCATGGGAAGTTTTCCACACGGGGTAACTGAAGCCAATTTGGCGGATTTAATCTCGATCGTGCATCAGAAGGAGAGTTTGATATTTTTTGATACCGCTCCCCACTTTCTGCATTGGGCGCTGCGCAACGGCGCCGATATCGTCTCCCCCAATCTTGACGAAGCTGAGGCCGTCATTAAGGATTTATCCGAAGATCTCTTTCGAGGAGAAGATTTCAACGGGCGAGCACGGGCCGAAAACGCAGCTCTCGCGCTGTGCGACTTGGGCGCAAAAATCGCAATCGTCCATGCCGGAGATTTGGGTTCTGCTCTGGCATATGCCGGCCAGTCGATCTGGGTCCCCACCCTGGACGTGATCGTTACAAGCTCTGTCGGCGCAGGAGATTCGCTCGCTGCGGGATTTATCATAAAGAGCGAAGAGCAAGGTGATGTTACGCAATTGAATTCGATCAGCTGGGAGCTCTCTTTGCAATACGGGACAGCCACCGCATCTGCGGCCTGCGAAATGGGTCGATCGGGTGACGTGGATCCGATCCGCATTAAACAATTATTTGATCAGCTACAGGCGCTGAACAAGACTAAGGTGGGTTGAAATGAATATAGAGCAGTTTGAAAGAATGAGAGTCGGCAAAGGATTTGTTGCGGCGCTTGATCAAAGTGGCGGCAGCACTCCAAAGGCGCTACATCTCTACGGCATCGATGAATCTCAGTACTCCACGGAAGAGCAGATGTTTGACTTAGTGCACCGAATGAGAACGCGAATTATTACAAGCCCGGTTTTCAATAGCGAGCGAATTCTTGCGGCAATTCTCTTCGAAATGACGATGGAACGACTTATAGAAGGAATTCCGACGGCCGAATATCTCTGGCACCGCAAGGGGATTGTGCCCTTCCTTAAGATCGACAATGGACTACAGCCCGCAATTAATGGGGCTTCACTGATGAAGCCCATCCCTGAACTCACCACCCGGTTAAAGAAGGCAGTTGGTTACGGCATCTTTGGAACCAAGGCGCGTTCTGTTATCCATGAGTCCAACGCAGCTGGAATTAGCGCCTGCGTGGAGCAACAGTTTGAGATCGCCCACAGAGTTTCAGCAGTTGATCTCATCCCGATCATCGAACCGGAAGTAGATATCAAGAGCCCGGAAAAGAACTGGATTGAACATATCTTGAAACGTGAACTCCTGGAGGCTTTGGATTCTCTCGATAGTTCACAGAGCGTCATGCTCAAGTTAACGCTCCCCGATGAGAAGAACTACTACGCCGAATTAGTGCGCCATCCTCGGGTAGTCAGAGTTGTCGCCCTCTCCGGCGGATACACCCAAGTTCATGCCGATGAATTATTAGCGCAAAACGAAGGGTTAATCGCTAGCTTCTCTAGAGCTCTCACCGAAGGGCTAAAGCAGCAGCAGAGCGAGAGCGAATTCGACAACGCTTTAGATCGCTCAATCAAGCAGATTTATACCGCCTCCGTTAAATAGGGATATACCCTTCGGGAATGAGAATTTTGATCAAGGTCCTACGCAACTTTGTCATTTTCGTAGTCGCACTCTTTATCGGACTTTCCGCATTCTTCCATTTCGTCCACTATCCCAATGTGATTGCAGCGGTGCGTCTGGGATTAGCTCCCGCTTCTAAAACACCAACGCTGATGCCTTGGCACACTGTGGCGCCATCCACGACTCCCATAGATTGGCCAACTGGGACAGAGCAGATGCCGGCAAGCGTGAAATACCAAGGGCAGAGCTTGACTTGGGATGAGTTCCTACAAAAGTCGTATACCAATGCATTTCTTGTTGTGCGCAACGGTGTTATCACTTATGAGTACTACAACACCAAAGCTGGGATGACGAAAACTTCGCAACTTCCCTCGTACTCCATGGCAAAAACTTTAACTTCGCTCGTGATCGGACAATTGGTTACCCAAGGAAAGATTCGCGAGTCTGACACCTTTATTTCATTCTTCCCACAATGGAAAACGGGTACCTCCTTCGACAAGGTCACCATTCAAAGTTTGCTCGATATGGAAGCTGGTGTTGGTGTAAAAGATGACTACCCGAATGGACCATCTGGCTGGGGAGTAGCAATTGCCCAGATGTATGCCACAACTGATATGAATTGGTTCATGTCTCACAACCGCATGATGCTTGAGGCGCCGGACACAAAGCCCGATTACCGGAGCGTTGATACTCAGATGCTAGGACTCATCATTCAAAAAGTTACAGGAGGAACTGTCTCCAATTACTTCAGCAAGAACTTCTGGCAACCCATCGGAGCGACTACCGCGGCAACTTGGAATGTCGACCATATCAACGGGCACGAAAAGACCTTCTGCTGCTTTAACGCCACCGCTCGGGATTACGCCCTCATCGGCCAATTGGTTCTTAACAACGGCAAAGTAGGCGGACAAGAACTCATGAGCCCCGCCTGGATGAAGCGCATTTCTACGCCGGTCGTGAAGCTAGATTATGGCTGGGGCTATGGCGCCCAGGTCTGGCATCCATATCCAGGTATTGATCTAGCCATGGGTTTACATGGTCAACAGATATTTATGGACCCAGCTTCCAAAACCGTTGTCGTGAAGCTCAGCGATTATCCCAATGGAGATGATCCGCAGGATGCGATCTCTGCGGTGCTTTATCAGGTAGACAAAGCAAAGAAATAGATTTCCCTCTACTTAGAAATCGCCAAGGCTTTTAACTGAGTAAACCTAGTGGTCACCAAGTGCGGGCAACTCATCGATGATTACAGCCACCCAGACTTCTTAAAGGTCCTAAAGAGGAATGCCGTCAGAGTTACCATGACCCCGAGAACTATGTAATATCCATATTTAGTGCTGAGCTCAGGCATATGGTGGAAGTTCATTCCATATATGCCTGCCAGCATTGTTGGCCCTGAGGCCAGCGCCACCCAAGCAGATATTCGTCTAACATCAATATTTTGCTGCACTTGAATATGCGCCAAATCCGCTTGCAGCACCGAGGTAATTAGCGAGTCCAATCCGGATGCTTGCTCGCACGCTTGTAACAAGTGGTCTGAAGTGTCGCGAAAGAATGGTTTCAATCGCTCGGGAACGGCATGAACAAATCCGCTAAATAATCGACTAATCGGAACTACAAGCGGTTCGATGGCATGTTTAAATTCGATAATTTCCCGCTTGAGGAAGTAGATCTCTTCGGAATATGTTTGCCTCTTGCCGGTGAAAACTTTATTTTCGACGGCCACGACTTCTTCTTCCAGCTGGGTGGCAATATTCGTGTAGCCATCAATAACGCGATCGACCACGGCATGCAATACTGAAAAAGGTCCTAGCTGCAGCAAGTCGGGTTTCTCTTCTAGCTCATGCCGAATCTTCGACAAAGGATGACCTTCACCATGTCTTACTGTCACGATGAAATGGGAATCGATAAAACACATGAGCTCGCCGGTCGTGATTTCTTGGGCCTTCTGATCAAAAAATACTGTCTTCAAAACAAAAAAGGTTAAGCCGTCGTAGTCCTCAATCTTTGGCCTTTGATTAGCGCTGATCGCATCTTCAACTGCCAGTGGGTGAAAGTTAAGTTCTCCAACCACCATATCGAATTCAGCTTGAGAAGGTTCGGCCAGCCCCAGCCAGACGAAGCCACCGTCGCGTCTAGCCATATCAACTAAGTCAGATATATCTTCCGGTCCTTCAACTCTGGAACCATCTTGGTACAGGGCGACGTCAACAATCATTTAAGAATCCTAATCGCTAGGTGAAGCTGAATTACTTACTCGTTTTGCCCAGTCGCGATAATCATCAGAAAGTTCCTTGACCGCTGCAATTGAGGTGATCTTATCGCGGGCACCTGAACGGGCGGCAAAGACATCAGCGATTGTGATCCCATGCGAAGGGCGGCTCGTAACTTGGATTCCCGCACCCTTTTCAATGGATCCTTCTTCGATGATTCGTAAATATGCACCCGATCGATTTGCCTCCGTAAATTCCTTTATCAGGGTTGGACGATCCCAGAAGCCGGCAAAGATTCTGCAGGGAATTCGCGGCTCGGAAACTTCGAGAAGCAATTCCCCGATTTTCCAGCGCTCACCTATCACTGCACTGGAAAGGTCAAGATCCAGGGTTGTGAGATTTTCGCCGAATTGACCGGGCGAGATTGATTTCCCGATCTTCGCTTCCCACCACAGAGCATCTTCGCGCGCATAGGCATAAACCGCCTTGTTATAACCGCCATGATTCACTCGATCAACAACGGTGTCTCCGACTACTCCCTCACCGCTAAAAAGGACAGGGCCTTCAACTCCAGTTTTATTGATACCCGTACGGTTGGTGAACTCTGTCCAATTATGCGGCTGGCTTTCTCGAGCAAGATTGATGGAGAGCACTCGACCTGCCGCCATATTCATGCCGGGAGTTTACCTCTTCCGCTATTGGCTCGTGGGTGAGGGCCAATTAGGCTGACACAATAACTTTCTATCGAGAAGCGAGGATGAGAGTGAAGGAATTAGAAAACAAGGTCGCACTTGTTACCGGTGCAGGCAAGGGAATCGGCCGCGCGATAAGTCTCGCTCTGGCAGGTGAAGGTGCGCAACTTATTCTAGCGGGAAGAGATATTCCAGCTTTGAATGGCACTGCGGAACTGATTGCCTCTTTAAAGGTCGCCCCAACACCACTTGTTTGTACTATTGATCTGCTCGACCTCGCCACTATCCAAAACTCTGTCGCGCAATCTTTAGAAACTTTTGGCCATATTGATATCTTGGTGAACAACAGCGGCATTGCCGGCAAAGCCGCGCCGCTCTGGGAGTTGAGTGAGGCCGAATGGGATGAAACCATCGACACAAATCTCAAAGGTCCCTTTCTGCTCTCGAAAGCAGTCATCCCTTCCATGATCTCGCGAAAGTCTGGCTCCATCATTTTCATCGGATCTATAACAGGAAAACGGCCGCTCATAAATCGCAGCGTGTATGCCGCCTCCAAACTTGGCATGGTAGGAATGATGCGCACCCTAGCTTTAGATCTAGGTAAGCACGGAGTGCGAGCAAATCTCATCTCACCTGGATTCGTTGCTGGTCCACGATTGGATAGCGTCATCGCTCAGGTGGCAAGACGAGAAGAGAGGACTCTCGAAGAACTGAAGGCTAAGTGGCTGGAGATGGTACCTACGGGAAGATTTGTCACTCCAGAAGAGGTCGCGCAAGGCGTGCTATTTCTTGCATCCGATCGATCAGCCTCCACAACTGGTGAAGATCTGAATATTTCGGGTGGCTTGGTGATGTTCTAGAGCGCTACTTCTCTCTGTGAAATTTAGAACTCTCGGTTAGATTTAGCTCATGAAAAAGGTTGCACTGGTCTTAGCGCTCATCACGACAACACTCATTTCAGTGAATCCCGCCCCAGCCATTGCTGGCGGCGACAAGTACCAAGATCTACAAACTCTGGTTAAATACCGAATTCTCAAACCAGCAAATACCTTAGGGCTCAAGCCCCTCAACTTCGAAGTGCGCCCTTGTCGGCTATTTCCGAAGAAGGATAAATATCTTCTAGCCGGTTTTGGATCGGCAGATATGGGAATCGCCGTAGTGGAAACAGCAGCCGCTTTCAACTGCACCGGTGTTGATCATCCACAATCCCTGGGAACCACAAAGATTAATGGAATCACCGCAAAGGTCGGGATTTACTGCGGCACTTCTACATGTACGGCGGCTTCATTTGCCCAACACGGGGGAGAAATAACATTCACCCTTCCAGCGAAAAAGCCATACGGGGCAACATATGTACGTGTCGGAACTCAGGGTGGGTTTTCGCTAAAACAGCTCACGACTTTTGCAACGAGCCTCAAGCCGCTCGTCAAATAGTTAGCGTGCCCCGAGTGGGGGTCGAACCCACACTTGGAGGATTTTAAGTCCTCTGCCTCTGCCATTGGGCTATCGGGGCGCAATGGAAAGCAGAGTCTACAGGCTAGTTACTGGGGGTCTCCCA
>CAIPQX010000111.1 GCA_903867285.1 uncultured Actinomycetes bacterium
ATTACCTGCGACATCGTTCTCAATGGAATTACCGGCTCTATTGGACTGGGTCCAACGCTGGCCGCGTTAGCTGCGGGCAATAAAGTTGCGCTTGCCAATAAGGAGTCGCTCGTTGCCGGTGGGGCGCTAGTCGCAGCATTTGGATTAGATCGAATAACACCGGTTGATTCAGAACATAGCGCTTTGTATCAATGCTTTATGGCTGGCAGTAAAAACGAGATAAAGCGCGCAATTCTGACTGCAAGTGGAGGAGCGTTTCGCGATCGGGAAGATTTGTCGAACGTGACCCTGGCCGAAGCTCTGGCCCATCCCACCTGGTCAATGGGACCGGTCGTGACCATCAACTCTGCAACGCTAGTAAATAAAGGTTTAGAAATCATCGAAGCGCACTATCTCTTCGACTTGCCCTACGAGAAGATTGAAGCGGTTATTCATCCGCAATCGGTCGTGCACTCGATGGTCGAATTTGTAGATGGCGCAACGATCGCCCAGCTCAGCCCTCCGAATATGAAGGGCCCGATTGCCTACGCGCTAAGCGCTCCCGGTCGAACTGCGCATGCGACAGCAGCGGTTGATTGGAGCGTTCCGCATTCCTGGAACTTCGCCCCGGTAGATAACGCTCGCTTCCCTGCTATCGATTTGGCTCGGCATTGCGGGACCCGAGGCGGGGGATTACCTGCGGTCTTTAATGCTGCCAACGAGGTCGCCGTCGCCGCTTTCATGAATGGTGAACTGGAATTTTCTGCGATCATAGAGATTGTGGCTGCAACGACCGCGAAGTTAGATTCGCTGGCAAACTCTGCAATGCGGGATTTGTCCGATGTCAGCGCTATCGAGCAAGATGCACGTACCGTTGCCAATGCACTAGTTGTGGAGAATAAATAATGTTGCAAGCTCTTGGAGTATTGGCTTTTGTTGTTGCATTGCTCATGTCGGTGATGGTTCACGAATTTGGTCACTTCTTCTTCGCTAAGAAGTTCGGCATGAAGGTGACCGAATTCTTCCTGGGCTTTGGTTACAAGATCTGGTCCTTCACCCGCGGAGAAACTGAGTTTGGTATCAAAGCAATTCCTGCGGGCGGCTATTGCCGAATTGTGGGAATGTCTACCCATGAAGAACTTACCGAAGAGGATGCTCCGCGCGCCTTTATTAAATCCTCAACTCCGCGTCGCTTAATAGTTCTAGGTGCTGGCTCGGTAAACCACTTTATTATCGGCTTCTTCCTAATCTTTGTAATTTTCTTTGGGATTGGCGTCTCCACAACTCTGCCGATTATCAATGAAGTTTTACCCTGCATAAATACCAGCACGACATCCAATGCTTGTGCAAAATCTGCCCCCGCTTCACCAGCCTCCAGCGCTGGACTCAAAGCAGGAGATCACATCATCTCCGTCAATGGCAAAAAGGTAACTAATTGGAGCAAAGATGTTCTAGTCATTCGCAGCTCTGCAAATAAACCGTTGACTCTGGAAGTTGAGAGATCTGGAAAAATTTTATCTATTATTGCCACTCCTGCCTCGGTCACGGTGGGTGGCAAGCAATATGGAATGCTGGGGATTATCAGCAAAATCGGTCTGCAACGCGAAGGCCTCGTTACATCAGCACGCGACACTTGGAGCCTTGGTTCCAGTTTCTTCACGACCAGCATCAAATCTCTTGTCTCCCTGCCCGGAAAAGTCCCCGCGCTTTTTAGCCAGACATTTTTAGGGGCTAAACGCGATGCAAATGGCTTGGTCGGTGTGGTCGGAGTTGCTCAAGCATCTGCGGCAACTGCGAGTGATCAAGCGCTCAGCTTTGGCGACAAATTAGAGACCTTCCTTCTGATCATTGCCAGCCTCAATATCTTTATTGGAATCTTTAACTTGCTGCCGCTGCTTCCGCTCGATGGTGGGCACATGGCAGTTGCCGTGGTCGACGGTGTGCGACGCAGTCGGGCCCGCCGAGCTGGCCGTCCGCAGCCAGATCCAATCGACCTAGAAAAGTTGATGCCGATCACGGTCGTCGTCTTCGTCTTCCTCGTTGGACTCTCTTTAATGCTCCTCGCTGCCGACATTTTCAATCCAGTTCACTTCAATCTCTAATGTAAGGCAGAATAAAGCCATGGTCGATCTCGGAATTCCAGCAGCCCCTCCTCCCGTGCTTGCACCACGTCGGAAGAGCAAGCAACTTAAAGTTGGCAGCGTTCTCGTTGGTGGCGATGCCCCAGTGAGCGTGCAATCGATGTGCACTACCCTGACCTCGGATATCAACGCGACATTGCAACAGATTGCCGAGCTCACCGCTTCTGGCTGTCAGATCGTCCGCGTTGCGGTTCCGAGCCAAGATGATGCAGATGCGCTCAAGGCGATCGCGAAAAAATCCCAGATCCCAGTAATTGCAGATATTCACTTTCAACCAAAATACATCTTCGCCGCCATCGATGCTGGTTGCGCTGCCGTGCGCGTCAACCCCGGCAATATCAAGCAATTTGATGACAAGGTAAAAGAGGTCGCTAAAGCTGCAGGAGATGCCGGAATTCCAATTCGTATTGGAGTCAACGCAGGATCACTAGATCCTCGGCTACTCGCAAAATATGGCAAGGCAACTCCAGAGGCCCTTGCAGAGTCTGCGCTCTGGGAAGCATCACTCTTTGAAGAGCATGGTTTCTCCGATATTAAAATCTCGGTAAAGCATCACGATCCAGTGACGATGGTTAAGGCATATCGCCTCCTGGCAGCACAATGCGATTATCCATTGCACCTCGGTGTCACCGAGGCGGGACCAATCTTTCAAGGCACCATTAAGTCGGCCACCGCATTTGCAATTCTCTTGGCTGAAGGCATTGGCGACACCATTCGCGTCTCGCTCTCGGCCCCGCCCGTTGAAGAGGTCAAGGTTGGAATCTCTATTCTCGAATCGCTCAACTTGCGCCAACGTAAGTTAGAGATCGTCTCCTGCCCATCATGTGGGCGGGCACAGGTGGATGTTTACTCGCTAGCCGAGAAGGTCCAGGCTGGTCTGCAAGGGATGACAGTTCCGCTGCGTGTGGCAGTTATGGGCTGCGTCGTCAACGGACCGGGCGAAGCGCGCGAGGCAGATTTAGGCGTCGCCTCCGGTAATGGCAAGGGTCAGATATTCGTCAAAGGTGAAGTCATCAAGACCGTTCCTGAGGCAGAGATCGTCGAAACCTTGATTTTTGAGGCTAACCGCCTCGCCGACGAGATGGCTGCAGCGGGAGTCGCTTCCGGCGCCCCAACTGTGAACGGCCGCTAACTTCCTTAGATAAGGTTCTCGCATGTTGCGAATGTCCACCTTATTGTTACGCACGCTACGCGATGATCCAGCTGATGCTGAAGTTGCAAGCCATCGCCTCCTAGTCCGTGCTGGATATGTTCGCCGCGTTGCCGCGGGTATCTATTCGTGGTTACCGCTGGGATATCGCACCTATCGCAATATTGAGAACATCATCCGCGAAGAGATGGATAACGCGGGATTTCAAGAGGTGCATTTCCCTTCGCTACTTCCACGTGAACCATATGAGGAGACCAATCGCTGGTCCGAGTATGGACCTGACCTCTTTCGCCTCAAAGATCGTCGCGGAAGCGATTATCTTTTAGGCCCAACGCATGAAGAGATGTTTACGCTGATGGTCAAAGGGGAGTTCTCTTCCTACAAGGACCTTCCACTCTCGATTTATCAGATTCAAACTAAGTTCCGTGATGAACCGCGTCCACGCAGTGGAATTATTCGCGGTCGCGAATTTGTCATGAAAGATTCCTACTCATTTGATATTGATGATGCGGGGCTAGAAGCTTCTTACCAACGCCATCGTGAGGCGTATATCAAGACATTCAATCGCCTTGGACTTAAGTTCAACATCGTCTCTGCGATGTCAGGAGCTATGGGCGGTTCGAAATCCGAAGAGTTCTTAGCCCCGTGCCCAACCGGCGAAGATACCTATGTCCTCTGCGAAAAGTGTGGCTTCGCCGCAAATGTCGAGGCGATGGTTACCAAAGTTGCTCCTTATGCCGGCGATGTTGCACCGGCCTTTGAAGTCTTTGATTCGCCTAATACCCCAACGATCGATTCACTTGTCGAACTCGTGAACGCTAAATTCGGTGGCAACATCACGGGATCAGATACTTTGAAGAATGTGCTGCTCATGGCAGATGGAGAAGCGATTGCGATTCTGGTTCCTGGTGATCGCGAAGTTGATCTCAAGCGTGTGGCCGCAAACTTGCCAGGTGTGCAAGATCTGCGTCTCTTTGAAGATGAGGATTTTGCTAAGAACCCCGCTCTGGTAAAGGGCTACATGGGACCACAAAATGCGCAGGCACTCGGCATTAAAGTGTATGCCGATCCGAGAATTACCTTGGGCTCACACTGGATTACCGGCGCGAACGAAAAAGATAAGCATGCACGCTACGTCACTCACGGCCGCGATTTCTCCGTGGTGGCATTTGTTGAGGCTGCAGAAGTTAAAGCCGGCGATCTCTGCCCGCAATGTGAAACCCCGGTAGTTATTGATCGCGCCATTGAAATTGGCCATATCTTCCAACTTGGTCGCAAGTATGCGCAGGCCTTGGGACTTACTGTCCTAGATCAGAATGGCAAGGCGCAGGTAGTGACTATGGGTTCATATGGAATTGGCGTCTCGCGTGCAGTTGCAGCGGTTGCCGAGCAGACATATGACGAGATCGGACTTAATTGGCCTGCTGAGATCGCTCCGGCAGATGTGCACTTAGTCGCCGCCGGTAAAGATGATTCGATCTTTGAATACGCCGCAAAGCTAGCTCTTGAACTTGAAACCGCAGGTTTGACGGTTCTCTTCGATGATAGACGCGATGCCAGTGCAGGTGTGAAATTTAAGGATGCCGAACTTATCGGAATCCCATACATCGTCATCGTCGGCAAATCACTAGCCGAAGGCAAGATCGAATTTAGAGTACGTAACGTCGGCAGCAAGGCAGAGTTTGACGTCGCGAGTGCAGCATCAGAAATCCTTAACGCAATTCGTTAATGTCTCTCGCGACCTTCGTCTTTCTCGCCCTGGCATCGGGTTTCGCTGGTTTTGTCGATGCGGTCGCAGGTGGCGGGGGATTGGTGCAACTGCCAGCGCTCTTAATCGGAATTTCTGATAAACCAATACCGATGATTCTTGGTACCAACAAGATTCCATCGATCTTTGGAACTTCGACTGCTGCCGCTTCCTATTTCAAAAAGGTAAGACCCGATCTTCGCCTCACCATAAGTATGGCTTTACCTGCGCTGATTGGTTCGGTGGCGGGGGCTCGCCTCGCATCACATTTTCCAACCTCAGTTTTTCACCCGCTCATCTTGGCTCTCTTAATACTCGTCGGCATATATACCTGGCGCAAACCTGAATTGGGATTGAGCGAAAGGTTGCGTTACACCCATGCAACGCGACTTTGGATTGTTGCAGCGTGTGGTTTACTCATTGGCTTTTACGATGGCCTCTTTGGTCCCGGCACCGGCACCTTCTTGGTTTTCTTATTGGTGATCGTCGTTGGCTATGAATTCCTTAAGGCCAGTGCGACCGCCAAGCTGGTAAATATCGCCACTAATTTTGGGGCGATTGCGACATTTCAACTCAGCGGCCATATCTGGTGGCGCTTAGGGTTAGCGCTTGCGATTGCAAATGTCGCTGGCGCGGTGATCGGTTCGCGTCTGGCAATTCGCGGGGGCTCTCCCCTGGTGCGCAAGGTATTCCTCTTTGTTGTGGCGGCTCTCATCGCGAAGTTGAGTTATGATTGGATCTACAACTAAATAGCGGAAAAGAGAGCCAGTAATGAGCATTATTGAAGCAGTAATCGCAGCGATTACCCCCACCTTCGAAGGAACTGGCATTTATTTGGAAGAGGTCACCCTCACTGGTGGCTCACCAACAACGCTCACCGTTATTGTCGATAGCGAGACCCATCTCAATCTTGATCAAGTTACCTCTGCCACTAAAGAGATCTCCGAAATCCTAGAAAACCTTCCCGAGCTGGGCGAGACCCCATTTACTCTCGAAGTTTCCTCTCCTGGTATAGATCGACCTTTAACTCTGCCCCGCCACTGGCGGAAGAATCACGGACGTTTAGTGACTCTGGTTCTACATAACGGAACATTGGTTAAGGGAAGAATCGGCGATCTGCGCGAATCCACTGTCGAAGTTGATGCACAACCCATCCAACTTGCCGATGTCAATACGGCACACGTTGAAATTGAATTTAAATCGCTGAAGCAGGCTGAACAAGAATGAGCGTTGATGTAGATGCCCTCTTGGCGATGACCGTAGAAAAAGGCATCCCGCTTGAAAAGCTTCTCAATTCCATAGAGCAGACCGTCACAGAAAGTTATGCAGAACTACCTGAGGCGATGCAGCAAGGTCGTGCAGTTCTCAATCGCCAGACCGGTGAAATCTTTATTCACGTTCCACAATTCGATGGTGAAGGTATTTACACTGAAACCATTACACATATGCCCGAGGGCTTTGAATCAAAGATTAAGTCAGTTGTCCGTAAAGTGCTTAAGGAGAAGATGCGCGCAAGCAATGATGCAGTCATTGTTGCCGAATTTACCGGAAGCGTTGGAGACATCATCTCTGGAATAGTTCAGCAGGGGCGCGATGTAAATATCATTTATGTCGATCTTGGTAAGGTTGAAGGAAAGATTCCTCTCGTGGAACAAGTTCCGACAGAGCACTACAAGCATGGCGATCGCATTAAGGCCTATGTAGTCGATGTGCGTCAGGGTGAGAAGGGCCCCGAAGTTACTCTTTCTCGCACCCACCCACTCTTTGTAAAGATGCTCTTCACCTTGGAAGTTCCCGAGCTTAAGGATCATGTAGTTGAAATCGTTGGTGTATCGCGCGAACCAGGTCAACGCTCAAAGGTATCTGTTCGCTCCCACCGCGCCGGAGTAAGTCCAAAGGGCGCCCTTATCGGTCCCGTCGGTGCGCGCGCCAAAGCGGTCATGGATGAACTTCATGGCGAGAAGATCGATATCGTAGATTTTTCGGAAGATCCCGCTGCCTATGTCGCTAGCGCGTTGGCCCCGGCCCGCGTCTCTAGCGTTGAGATCGTCGACCTGCTGGCTAAGTCGGCCAAGGTGATCGTTCCCGATTATCAACTCTCTCTTGCGATTGGAAAAGATGGCCAAAATGTCCGACTCGCGGTGAAACTCACCGGCTGGCGTATGGATATCCATCCAGATAATCCCGTTGAGCGGCTGCTCAAACCGAGCGATATCGCTAAGGCTGAGGCTGCCGCAGCGGCCGCCGCCGAGCTCGCTGCGCTCGCGGAAGATGAGGAATTACGCCCCACGGCTGCGACCGAGTAAGGTTCTCCTTAATGGTCCCGATGCGCAGTTGTATCGCGTGTAGGAGCCGGGAGAGTTCGAAAGAACTCCTCCATCTAGTCTTGGTCGCAGGTCAGGTAACCCCAGACCCCGGCCGCAGGCTGCATGGTCGAGGAGCTTGGCTACACCCGAAATGCTTCGAGGTAGCAAAGTTGCGCAGATCTTTTAATCGGGCATTCAAGTCCGGGGGAGATCTTCACACCGAAGACCTAGAGGCTTTTCTTAAAAGCAGTTCAATGATTAACCAGCAAGATCCTAAGGAGCAAAAATGAAGGCACATACACAATCATGAGCACCGCGCGCTCATGAGTAAGGCACTTATTTAGGCTTCAGCGATAGACGCAGGGGCCGAGAACCAGGAAGGCAACTGTGGCAAAGGTCCGCGTTTACGAG
>CAIPQX010000112.1 GCA_903867285.1 uncultured Actinomycetes bacterium
GGGTAGATACGCGAAGCGTTTTCGAATACTACTGATGCCATGAGTTATGCACTCCTTCTCCGGGCAGGTACGTGCCCGACGATCCGTTGGATGAAGGTAAAACACCAGCTGGCGGAAGCCTGCTAGTGGGTAAAGATTAACCACCTTCCGCGTGAGAACCAAGCCTTTTCGCGCCACGCTACCCTTAGGGCTATGGAGCCAAAACCGCATATAGGAAGCACTGGACAGTTAGTGCTGGATGTCGCCTTGGTGCTCCTTTTTATCGTGGTGGCCGGCATCTTCGTCGCCGCCGAAATCGCCTTAATCTCATTGCGTGAGTCTCAGTTGCGTCAGATGGAGGCGGCGGGCGCGAAGCCTAAGCGCACCGCACGGCTGGCCAAACTCACCAAAAATCCCAACCGCTTCTTAGCTGCCGCTCAGGTGGGGGTCACCTTCTGTGGCTTCCTCTCTGCAGCTCTGGGTTCAGAGCGCATCGGAACTTCCTTCGTAATTCCGATTTTGGAAAGATGGGGGTTATCCCATGGGTTGAGTACGGCGATCTCCGTTCTCTTTGTAACCCTCATGATTGCGTATGTTTCTCTTGTCATTGGCGAGTTAGTGCCAAAGCGGTTGGCGCTCTATCGCACAGAGCAGATTGCGCTCGCGGCTGCACCGAGCATTGATCGCATTGCAAATATTTTTCGCCCGATCATCTGGATTCTCTCTAAATCTACCGATGTTATTGTTCGACTCTTTGGATTGAAGCCGCAAGAAGTTCGCGCTGAAATTTCGGAAGCTGAACTAGTCGACCTTGTTACGGGCCACGCAGCGTTATCGGATGAAGAGCGAGATATCGTCGAAGATGTATTTAATGCTGGCGATCTCGTACTCCACGAAATTATGGTTCCCCGCACCGAGGTGGACTTTCTCGATGTTGGCCTCACTCTTACCGAGGCTAAGACAATCGCGGTGAGAACCGCGCACTCTCGCTATCCCGTTACTAGAGGTTCCAGCGATGAAGTCATTGGTTTCTTACACGTGCGAGATCTACTCAATGCGCGCGAGGATGAGATGGGTAAGACCTTGCTTGATGTTATGCGTCCAGCGATATTTCTACCGGGAACCAAAGGTGTTTTACCTGCCTTGACTGAGCTGCGGATCAAGCGGGCGCATCTGGCCATTGTGCTCGATGAGTATGGCGGGACCGATGGGATCGTTACCCTGGAAGATATTGTGGAGTGCTTCATCGGCGATATTGAAGATGAATATGACGAACCCGAGAGCGAAGTTACCGCACAATCTCGCACCGGAGATTATGAGATCGACGCCTTGATCTCCTTGGAAGACCTGCACGAACAGACTGGAATTGAGTTGCCGGAGGGGCCCTATGAAACCGTGGGTGGATTGATCATGCATCTGCTGGGTCGACTCCCCGAAGTACATGATGTCATTACTGTCGCTGGGGTTCGAGTAACCGTTCTGACGCTAGAGGGTAAGCGGGCGGGGCAGTTATTGATCTCGGCCAGGGATTAGTACTAGGTAGGATTGCCACATGTCCCAACCACGAGTTTTATCAGGAATCCAGCCAACGCATGGCTCTTTTCACCTCGGAAATTACCTGGGAGCTGTTAAGCAGTGGGTTGATCTACAAAAGAGCCATGATGCCTTTTATTGCGTCGTCGATCTACATGCGCTGACCTCTTCGCCAGATCCCAAAGAGCTCCGCCAAAACACGCTTGCTTCTATCGCTCAATTGTTGGCGCTTGGCGTCGACCCCGAGCACTGCACGCTCTTTTTGCAATCTCACGTGGTCGAACACAATCAATTGGGTTGGATCATGGAATGCCTTACCGGCTTTGGCGAAGCGAGTCGGATGACACAATTTAAAGATAAATCGAGCAAAGTAGGCAATGACCGCATTGGCGTTGGAGTTTTTACATATCCCATGTTGATGGCAGCCGATATTTTGTTGTACCAAGCTGACCAAGTGCCCGTGGGTGAAGATCAACGCCAACATATTGAACTGACGCGAGATTTAGCTACCCGCTTTAATAGTCAGTACGGCAAAACCTTCACGATTCCAGAAGGGTATATCTTGAAGGAAGGCGCGAAGATCTATGATCTCCAAGATCCCACTTCAAAGATGAGCAAATCGGCGGAGTCGCAAAGCGGTCTTATCGAAATTTTGGATACCCCCGAGGCCAACTCTAAGAAGATCAAGAGTTCGATGACAGATACCGGCCGTGAGGTACGTTTTGATGCCGTAGAGAAGCCGGGCATTTCAAATCTCTTAACTATATTTTCTACGCTGTCGGGGCGTTCCGTTGCAGATATTGAGGCAGAGTTTGTAGGCAAGGGTTACGGAGATTTTAAGGGCACAGTTGCTGAAGTAGTCGTGGAGTACCTGCGTCCAGTAAGAACTAAGACGCTGGAATTGTTAGATGATCCGGCGCACCTCGACGCAATTCTTAAAGCCGGCGCCGAAAAGGCGGGCGCAGTGGCGAGCAAGACCATTGCGGATGTCTACGAACGGATCGGTTTAATTGCGCGCGGGTAAATTCGCTGCACTATGTACATCGGCGACTCTCCTGCTTTCGCTGCTTCCTGCAAGTGCGGGGGCTGTTACCTCCATCAAGATTGCTATTGCGTATGACATTGGCGGACGGGGCGATCACGGAATCAACGACTCGGCGGCAAAGGGTGTTGATGCCATTAAGAAAAA
>CAIPQX010000113.1 GCA_903867285.1 uncultured Actinomycetes bacterium
CAATGGATACATGGTCGTCAAGATGATTGCTACTGGTGCTCCTGGTACGCACATCATCGACTTCCACCCATTGCTGTACACAAACCAACCATCATTTGCTAACACTCCTTACGGAATGCTCCCAGTTCTCTCATATGACCGAGATTTCCCAGGGTTGGCACTTGGATATCAAGTACCTGCTTTCCACTTCGCAATAAAGATCGTGCGATAAGCAGTAGAAATTAAATAAGACTAGCCCCGGACCTCGCTAAGAGGTGTGGGGCTAGTCTTTATTATCCGAGCAATAGATGCGGGCAACCACCAATTCCAGCGTCCCAGTAAGACCATAACGCTCGGCAATAAGAGGCCACGAACTATGGTGGCATCGATCAAAACCCCGAAGACCAGGCCAATGCCGATCTCTTGCAGGCCGGCAAAATGACCTAGCGCCAATCCAGAGACAGCACCGACAAAGATGAGTGCGGCAGAGGTGACGACTATTCCCGTTTGTGAAACTCCCTCAGCAATAGCATCTCTGTTTGAGAGCCCGCGTTCCTTCATCTCTTTGATCCGCGAGATGATAAAGATTTCATAATCCATAGATACCCCAAAGAGAAGCACAGCTAAAAAGATGGCGGCCCACGCCTCAATTGCATCGAGATGGTAAACCCCCAAGGTTTTTGCAACCCCTTGATTGCCAAATGCCAGAACGACGATTCCGAAGGTGACCCCGAGCGAAATTAGGTCCAGCACGATTGCCTTGAGCGGCAACACTAAGGATTTAAAGGCGCGCATGAGGAGTAAGAAGGTAATTAGCAAAGCCAAGAGGCCGATCCAAGGAAACGTCCGTGAGAGGACGTGGATGAGATCCAGGCCCTGGGCGGCAGCTCCACCGATATAGAGTCTTGCCGAATGAGGAAACCCATAGTTGGACAAATTCAGTGCTCGCAATTCCCGAACCAGCGCTTGCGACTGTGGGGTGCCAAAACTGTGGCGACCGATGACGAATATGCGCAGATACCTTTCCGTCGAGTCAACGTAAGGAGGCTTTCCGCCGCCGGCCACAACAATGATCTCTGAGTTTTTCAGGAGCTCCGCTGAAAGTGCATCGCGGGCTTGGACAATGGCAGTGCTGGAAGCTACTCCGTGGGCTCCTAAATCAATAAGCAGTTGATTAGGCGTTATTACGCCTGTCCCAACGGCGGCGGTAGCCAAAGAAAGGGCCTTTTGTGACTCTAGTTGGGCCGGTACGGCGGTGAAAGAACTTGGGGTGATATGCAATGAATAGATAGGTAGGGCCAGCCCCACAAGGGCTATGAGGGAGGAAATCGCAACAATAATTGGCCTGCGCACAATCAACTCCGGCACTCGGCTGAAGAGTGCGGTAGGCATTTTTGAAACTGATGTGTGGGATTTCAATAGTGATAGCAGGGCGGGTTGCAAGGTAAATGCTGCGGCGAGTGAAACAAGGGGAACTAGAACTGACGCAATCCCAAGTGATCGAACAAAGGGAATCGGCACCAGTATCAAGGAGGTGAGTGTTATTGCAACCGTCATGCCAGAGAGTGCAACGGTTCTGCCGGCGCTCGCCATAGTTCTGACGATGGAGCCATTTAAATCGTGAGGGGAAGCTGCGTACTCTTTTCGAAAACGGAAGAGAATCAGCAGCGAATAATCGATTGCAAGTCCCAGCCCAATAAGTTCCACAATATTTGGGATGTAGAGAACGACGAGAATTTTTTGCGCGATTAAGTAGATCAATCCCATGGTAGCTGAGATAGATCCAGCGGCAAATAGAAATGGAATGAGTATCTGACTAGAAAAGCCCAGCGCCACAATAAGTATTAGAAGTGCGATGAAGAGTCCCAAGAGTTCGCCTCGATGTAAATCATTTGCAAGGATCGGAGTTACATCGCTCTGAATCGCAGGTGGGCCGGTAACCAGAGCGCCGGATAGTCCCGCGCGCTTTAGCGCCATGCGCAAGCCGTCGGTATAACTAGCCGCTTTGGATAAAGAGAGTGAAGAATTTATATTCACATAGAGCGTTCCGCCGATGGCTTTCTTCTGAGTGACAATCCCTGTGGGAATTGCAGCGGCAGCTTTTGCGATGTGATCTTCGAAGCCCTTTAACTCCGTCGTGCTGGCACTCTTGAAGGGGTAGATAACAGTAAAAGTTCCTTCAATATTCTCGTGAAAGTGTTGGGTTAGCATGACATCACTCTGTTCAGATGCGGAGCCGGGAATAGTTAACGCGATGGAGAGATGTGAATTCAATTTTGTGCTGCTAAATGCCCCGAGAACTAAAGCGAGCAACCAGAGCGCAATTACAGTTCTGCGATTTCTGATTATCAGCCGAGTCCAGTTATCTACCACACTGGAATTCTAAGGGGAAACCCCCCTCTATATAATTTACATAGGGGAAAACCCATGCCTGTCACGGTTTGCGAGCACTTCACTGTGCGTTACGAGATGCATTTGTGTAACAATGCGTAGTGAACAAATTGGCCAGTAGTGATGTCAAGAGAACTCCCTCGCCTAAGTTGTCCACTGTTGAAATTGAATTGCTGAAGTACATCTCCGCTGGGCTCTCTAATCGTGAGATTGCCCGCTTAAAAGGGGTGAAGGTCAAGTCTTGTGAGAATGCAATTTCGCGTGTAGCC
>CAIPQX010000114.1 GCA_903867285.1 uncultured Actinomycetes bacterium
GCCCCCCAAGAAAATTGGGGGGCCGTTTTAAGCGTTAATGAACTATTAGAAGTCCATATCAGCAGCTGGATTGTTGGCTCCAACGGCCTTTGCCTCAGGCTTGTCCGTAACTACTGCTTCAGTGGTCAGGAAGAGCGCTGCAATAGAGGCGGCATTTTGTAGGGCTGAGCGAGTGACCTTGGCGGGATCGATGATTCCGGCTTTGATCATGTCAACGTATTCGCCGGTTGCAGCATTGAGGCCAAAACCTGACTCCAAGTGGCGAACCTTCTCAACAACAACTCCGCCTTCGAGGCCGGCGTTAATTGCGATCTGCTTCAGTGGAGCTTCGATTCCAAGTTCAACGATACGAACGCCAGTTGCTTCATCTCCAGTGAGTTTGAGATTTGCGAGAGCTGCCTTACCTGCCTGCAGAAGTGCAACGCCACCACCGGCGACGATTCCCTCTTCAACGGCAGCCTTAGCATTTCGCACTGCATCTTCAATGCGGTGCTTGCGCTCCTTGAGTTCTACCTCGGTTGCGGCGCCGGCTTTAATAACGGCAACTCCACCAGCGAGTTTTGCAAGGCGCTCTTGTAACTTCTCGCGATCGTAATCGGAATCGCTCTTCTCGATCTCGGCACGAATCTGGTTAACGCGACCCTTGATCTGCTCCGCATCGCCAGAACCTTCAACAATAACGGTATCTTCCTTCGCAATGACAACCTTGCGAGCGTGACCCAAGAAATCCATGGTGGCAGCCTCCAACTTAAGGCCGACCTCTTCAGAGATAACTGTTGCGCCGGTAAGGATTGCGATGTCTTGCAACATTGCCTTACGACGATCACCAAAGCCAGGTGCCTTAACAGCAGCCGAGCGGAAAGTTCCACGAATCTTGTTAACAACCAAGGTAGCGAGCGCTTCACCCTCGACATCTTCAGCCAGAATCAAAAGCGGCTTGCCTGATTGCATAACCTTCTCGAGGATTGGGAGGAGATCTTTGATATTTGAAATCTTGGAGTTTGCGATCAAGATATATGGATCTTCGAGGACAGCTTCCATGCGATCGGAATCGGTAGTGAAGTAAGGCGAGATATAACCCTTATCAAAACGCATACCCTCAGTGAGCTCGAGTTCGAGTCCAAAGGTGTTGCTCTCTTCTACGGTGATAACTCCCTCTTTGCCGACCTTATCCATCGCTTCAGCAATCATTTCGCCGATGGTGGCATCCGCTGCAGAGATCGAGGCGGTTGCAGCAATCTGCTCTTTAGTCTCTACATTCTTTGCCATCTTGCTGAGCTCGGCACAGATCGCGTCTACTGCCTTCTCAATTCCACGCTTCAGTGCCATTGGGTTAGCGCCAGCTGCAACGTTACGAAGTCCCTCGCGGACAAGTGCCTGCGCGAGAACTGTTGCGGTGGTTGTTCCATCTCCAGCAACGTCGTCAGTTTTCTTAGCAACTTCCTTGACGAGATCTGCGCCGATCTTCTCCCAAGGGTCATCGAGGTCAATCTCCTTAGCGATTGAAACGCCATCGTTGGTGATTGTTGGAGCGCCCCACTTCTTCTCCAGAACTACATTGCGACCACGGGGTCCCAGGGTTACTTTTACGGCGTCGGCGAGCGTATTCATTCCTCGCTCCAAGCCGCGGCGTGCCTCTTCGTTGAAGGCGATCATCTTTGCCATATCTGTTTATCTCCCTTTGAGAATCTTTATCACTCACCCTTGGCGAGTGCTAACCAAACTCTACTGAATGGGGCAAAAGCCTTCCAATCGGAGGGTGGAAAGCTCTTTAAGCCCAGGTGGGTTGGTCGAGCGGAACCGTGGAAAGGGTGGGAAAGCCAGGCTTGCTCGACGCTACCCCGGCGCTGAGCGCCAAGGAGGTCATGGCAGCCACCATGGCCCCATTATCGGTGCAGAGAAGAGGTGGTGGGGTGCGTAGCTCTACTTTGGCCAAAGCGCAACGGCGAGCGGCCTCGGCGCGCAGGCGAGAGTTAGCAGCTACCCCGCCGGCAATGATCAGCGAATCGATCCCGGTCTCGGCAGTGGCCCGCAGCGCTTTGGTCAAGAGGACATCGACGATCGCCTCCTGAAAGGATGCGGCGATATCGGCTCGATGCGGTGCAGGGGTCTGTTTTAGGTATCGAGCGACCGCGGTCTTTAAACCACTAAAAGAGAAGTTGTAGTCCGAACTCTGCAATCCCCGCGGAAAGTCGATAGCTGTGGGATTTCCCGAAAGTGCCAAGCGATCAATCGCTGGTCCCCCGGGAAAATCAAGTTCGAGAATTCGGGCGATTTTGTCGAAGGCTTCGCCTGCTGCATCATCGATTGTTGCACCCAGAACTTTAACTCCACGTGCCATATCGGTTACTTGAATAATCGAACTGTGCCCACCACTTACCAACAATCCAATCGCAGGTTGCAGCGGTCTGGATTCATCGAGGGCATCGACAGCTAGATGTGAAGAGAGGTGGTTTACTCCGTAAATAGGTTTATTGAGGGCGAGGGCCAATCCGTGCGCTGCGCTAGTTCCAACCAAAAGCGCACCGATTAAGCCAGGTCCTGCAGTCACCCCGATAGCATCGAGATCGCGCAAAGAAACTTTAGCTTCAAGGAGTGCCTGTTTGATCACAGTGGGCATCGCTTCTAAGTGCGCGCGACTTGCGATTTCAGGAACCACTCCCCCAAATCGTGCGTGCTCTTCTACGCTCGAAGCAATTACATTGGCAAGCAGTGTGCGCCCTCGCACAATTCCCACAGCTGTTTCATCGCACGAAGTTTCTATTCCTAATACCAAAGGCTGGTTACTCATTTACCCAACTCTTTTCGCATCACGATCGCGGTAAGCCCCGGGCCGTAATAATCAGGCCGCTCAGAAATTTTTCGAAAACCAGAGGCCAGGTAGAGCGGCTCTGCCTCAAGATTGCCTACCCGCATCTCTAGCATCATGGCATCTACCTTTTGATTGCGCGACCAATCCACCATTCGTTTTAGCAATTCACGTGCGATTCCGCGTCGTCGATGCTCTGGTGCAACAGTAAGAGTCAAAATATCGGTGACATCACCTGCAAGCATAATTCCTGCATAACCAACTACTTTGCCCGCAAATTCTGCGACCAAATACTGGCGCCCTTTGCCGGCCTGCTCCTCCTTAAATTGCTCCATGCTCCACGGATCATCGAGGTAGATGGATTTTTCCAGAGCATAAATGTCAACAAGATCAATGTGAGTCCACGGACGGAATTTCACACCTTTGGGAGCCGGATACGCATCGGGCTTGCGGATATAGATCGGTTCTTGAACTCCCATAGCTGTAGCAGCGAGCTGTGCAATATTTTGCGCGGTTGGAGGGTCGTAGAAAATGGGAAAGGGAACTAGTGCAATCTCTTCGCGCTGCAGCGTGATAGCAGGCGCATACAGTTTTCCATTCATGTAATGCTCACAGAAGAACTCTCTTCGTCGGGCATCAATTGCAACAACAAATTCTAGTTCGGCATGAGCCAGCGCCATCGCTGCCAGTGTTGAGACTCCAACCCAGGGAATTTCACGAGCTAACGCAAAGGCCTGTCCAAAGGCGATGCCAACCCGCAATCCGGTAAAGGGGCCAGGTCCCATCGCGATAGCAACAAGATCAATTTCACTCGACGCCTCGAGCAATTTTTCAACCAAAGTGGGGAGAACTTCACCGTGCGCCAATGGATCATCGTGATGTAACTCTTTAATGACCACGCCATCTAATACAACTCCAACCGTGGTGCGGTCGGTGGAGGTATCGATCGCCAAAATAGTCGTCATAGTTCAATGCCTTTGATGGTTACTGCTCTCTCATCAGGGTTAGCTCCAAATTCAATATCTATCTCGATAAAGGTATCGCTCAATCGTTCCACAAATCCTGCACCCCACTCGATGACGGTGACCGATTGCGGAATCCGAAGCTCGAGGTCAAGATCATCAAATACCGCGAGCTCTTGCCCAATCAGGCGATAGGCATCTACATGAACCAATGGAATGCGACCGGGATAGATTTTAGAAATAACAAAAGTTGGAGATGTGACTTCGCTTATTCCCAGCGCGCGTCCAATGCCCCGAGCCAACGCCGTCTTGCCCGCTCCCAATCCACCGTTCAGTAATAGAACAGCACCCGCGTCGAGTTTGCTACCGAGCAATGATCCTAAATCCTCCATTGCGGAGACCGAGGAGATGATGCGAGTAGCGCCAGACATGGTCAAAGGTTAATAGAAAAGGGCCCTGTGATTTCTCACAAGGCCCTTTCACGCTTAAGTCTTACCCGAAATTAATCCTCGGCGTAGAACTTTGGTAGTGCCGGAGCAAATTGCAGATCCTTGGTTGTGCCACCCATCTTACGTACCGCTGTATTGAGGGCACCTCCAGCGAGATTCTTGCCGTTTGCTGAGGCATAGGCCAACATATCTGCGACTGCAATGTATTGCTTCGCATTGAAGTTGCAGTGGTTGGTTCCATTGGCCGCCGCGGTCGTTGTGATCGGAGCGCCAAGAGCACTAAAGGTCGTGTAGTGCGCAGGCGTCGTTCCAAATAACGCGATGAGGTCATACGGTGGGCGACCCTTACCGAGAGTTGCAACATGCTCTGCCTGCCATTGCTTGGCATATTGCTGAGCCATGTAGGTCAAATCACCGGCTGGGGTAACTGGATCTGCAACTCCAGTCATTGCGACTGTAGGTACTGTGATCTTTCCGGTCCATTGCGCGAGTGAACGCATCTTTGCCAACGCGGCTGCGCTGGCAGTTGCGCGTGGCGCTTGAGCCAAATAACCAAGGAGACCAGCAGTAGCAGTCGCGCCACTGAGAGCAGCGTTGTAAACGGTGGCTTCCGATGCAACACGGGCAGAGTAATCAGTCTTCGTGTTATCGAAGATCGCTCCACCGGATTGTTGTTCAACATCATAAGTTACCAACACTGCGAGGGCAGCAGCTGTAGCACCGTTCTCTAGAATTGCAAGGGCAGGGCTAGCGGCGGCGGCAAAGGAGGTGTAAGCAGAGCTGTTTACAGATCCTGGACCCGTGGTTGAATCGAAGTGGGCGCTTTGAGTGGGCAATCCAGCCATTAATCCAAGTAGTAGTAGTGCAGAACGACTTGGAACTTGATCCAGACCAACTGCGTGAATTGCTGCAGGTGTTGTATCAGGCCAAGCGCCTGTTGCCATTCCTGCTTGCAGCTTGCCTAGAACAGTAAAGACCTTTCCGAGATCTCCCATGGCTTCTGCATAACCTGCAGCACCAGGGGAATAGTTTCCGGCTTTGATTGATGGATCAAAGTAGGTCTTGAGTCCCCAGAGGAAATCGCCAGCCATTTGCAATTCGGCTTCGACCGTCGGCGAAGCAACACAGAGTGGACCAGATGCAGAAAGCGCAGCCCCATCTTTTTCGGCAAGCGTCTGAGTGATAAACCCACCGAGTGAGTTACCCCAAGCGATTACGTGTGTGGTTGTAGTGAACTGTGCTTCGAAGGTCTTGATCAGCTCTTCATCAGTTGCAACGCCAGAGTCTGCGTTCCAACCTTGGCGAGCAAAGCCAGAGCCCATGACGGCAAAACCTTTACCAAGAAGATACTTAATAACAGAGGTATCTTTTCCAATGACTGGTCCAGGCTCCGGTGTGTTAGTGATCTTGTAGCCACCAATAAGTGGCATCGCTGCGGGAATATCGACGTTATAGCGATATCCATGTGACCAGAGATAGACCGTGCCGTTGAAGTTGGCAGGCACCTGCATTACATAGGGCGCACCATCACTGGTGGCACCTACACATGATTGAACAGGGAATTTGCCATCACACGCAGGTGCGGCAGAGGCGTTCGTAGGGATAGCTACCAGCGTTGTAAACGCGAGTACAGCGCTTCCCAAAATTGCGAACTTCTTCATACTCATTAGATTTTTCATTAGTTGTTTGGCAATCCCTTCAGTGGCATTGCTGGACGGGTGCTGGTGGCTTTAACTACCGCTCCAGTTCCAGAGTCGGTCGTGTAAAGCGTGTAAATACCGCC
Organism: uncultured Actinomycetes bacterium; assembly: GCA_903867285.1. GTDB lineage: Bacteria > Actinomycetota > Actinomycetes > Nanopelagicales > Nanopelagicaceae > PALSA-747. The sequence goes on from CAIPQX010000114.1 coordinate 6,004, forward strand.
ATTTGGTTTGATAGCTCCTGTTGGACCATATGTGCCGAACCAATACCCGTTATATCCAACGTGGCTGGTTGCGCTGTATCCAAGAGGTGCAAAACCTGCAGATGCAAATGTTGAACCGCTCTTGGCGATTGCTTTAAGCAATGAAGCTCGAGTGAGCGTCGGACCAGCTGCTCGGAGAGCTTCGACGGTCAACATCGCGGTGTTCATTCCAACAAGCACATTGTTATCAAAGGTGACTCCTGCGTTGTACTTGGTGTTGATTGCTTGGAACTGAGCGATATATGGATCGGTGGTATCTGTTGGAGCAGGCAAGAAGGATGCTCCGATGGCTCCATAGAGCAAGCCAACAGCTGTTGGTCCAGCGACAGTTGCGATGGTTGTTCCATCTCCGCCGACTGATCCCAGAATCCATTGCGTCTTAAATCCGGCCCGATATGAACCACCAAGAGCTGCCGCAGTAGCAGATGAGACACCAAACATGATGGTGACATCAGGCTTGAGCGCCATTAGACCGGCAATCCATTTTCCAACGACCGTTGGATCGGCCTGAGATCCGCTTGCATATGGGATCTTAGCGATGAACTTTGTACCAGCTGTTGCAAAGCCTTTGAGTGCATCTCCACCAAAGTCATCATCCTGATAAATAATCGCAACCGATTTTCCAGCGAAATTATCCTTGATGTACTGACCCATGATCTTTGCTTCCATTACATAGGAAGGTAGCAACGGATATGTCGTTGGATACTTCTTCGAATCCGCAAATCCGCTGTACCCGGTGTTTACGAAAAGGCGAGGTACGCCATGGTCGTTAACAAATCGAGTTGTCGCCTCATTGTTTGCTGTACCCAAAGTGCCTACAAGCGCAAGCACTTTGCTCTGTAGCACGAGGTCATTGGTCACAGATTTTGCCAAGACTGGGTTATATGCATCATCTTTCACAATTAATTTGATCTTGCGGCCGCTTACTCCACCATTATCGTTTACATAATTGAAATAAGCCTGCATAGCAGACGGAACTTTGTTGTAGCCCGGAGCCGCAGCGCCAGTAAGTGGCGAGGTGATTCCCAAGGTGATTGTTGACGACGTGACGCCATCTGCCTTGTATAGATTTATTGCATGTGCGGGTAGAACGTTCAGTGCCAAAGCAGCTGTTGCTACTAAAGTTATGGCAAGTTTTCCGCGCTTCGTGCGTCGATGAACGAGCATATTCTTCCTTTCATTGAGGGTATTCCAGGAGATGCTTGCTGTATTTCGTTATGTAGTTTTTTTCGCTCTCTTGAATTTTCTAATTCGTAACCCATTTGGCATAAACAGGACCACCAGAATCAGTAAAGCGCTCATAACCAGTCCAGGAAGATTTGCAGATACCTTCTGTGAATCTCCTAAGTGCGTTGTAAGCGCGCCAGAAATTTCAGGTATCGCAACCAGGACTACACCGCCGACAATGCTACCTGCGAGGTTACCTACTCCTGCAAGTACCGCACCAGTCACGATTGCGAAAGATAAAGATAAAGGGAAGGCCGTAGGCGTAACTAAGCCAAGAAGTAGAGCAAAGAGGGCCCCTGCAAGGCTTGCGAGCGCAGAACTCACCGTGAAGGCCAAAACTTTCCCTTTTGCTACATTTATTCCTGCTAAACCAGCGGCTACCGAGTTATTTCTTCCAGCTCTCCAATTGCGCCCGTAACTACTATGTAACAAATTCGTTATAGCCCACAAGGCGATCAGCGCCACCACGGTCGCTATCCAGAAGAACCATTTGTACTGTGTGAAGTCACTTCCTTCGAGACGGACTACCCAGCGTGGGGGATCCCCTATATCAAAATTCAATCCTTGCTCTCCTCCGAGCAGATGAAATTGATCAGCGATGGAGGGAAGCCCAACAGCAAGTGCAAGAGTTGTTCCCGCAAGATACGGACCACTCAATCGCGCTGCAGCGACACCTAATATAAATCCGCCGACCGTCCCAACGAGTACTCCGAAGAGCAAGGCAATTTCAAATGGAAAATTCCAGAGCGTAAATGAAAGTGCAGCTCCATAACCCCCAATAGCCATAATCGCTCCATGCCCAAGAGAGATCTGCCCAGAGTAACCCGTCAACAAAATGATTGATGCGATGGCAACTAGATAGACGGCGACTTGTGCACCTTGATAATTCCGCAATTCGCCGGTAAACCCGCTTGCCGCTAAAAGCGCAACTCCAACAACCAGAGAGAGGAGCGCTCTGCTGAGGGGGGATAAATGGCGGCTATGCACGACGGTTCACCTTGTGACCAAATATCCCGCGCGGCCTTGCTAGTAGGACTGCCATCAAAATTATAAATCCAACTAAGAAAGTTACAGAGCCGCCGATGTATTGCAATATAAATGCGAATCCAACCCCGAGCACCAGTCCACCTATTACGGCTCCCACCAATGAATCCAAACCGCCAATAACCGCTGCAATAAATCCTGATACAAAGAGCAGATCCAAAGAGTTCGGTGACAAGGTTGATGTTGGAGTTATCACCGCACCAGCAACTGCACCAGCTGAACCGGCAAAGGCCCACCCAATATTACGTACTCTGCTCACGCGCACTCCGGCAAGTTGAGCGATCTCTGGTTGAAAGGAGGAGGCACGAAGAGCAAGTCCTAAATCTGTATATTTAAAAATGGCCCCAAAGATTGCGAGTACCACTGCTGATGCAACCACGATAAAGAGATTCTGTGGTGAAAATGGAATCGTGTGAGTACCAAAGGAAAACCCTTTTCCAGAGAGCGGTGATGCGTAGTGCAGAAAGGCATTTCCCCAAATTAATCCAACAAAACTCTGGATTAACCCCAAGAGCCCTAGGGTTGCGATCACTGGTGCAATCTCTGCAATCGGACCAGAGTTTGCTCTTCCCATCAACAAACGCATAAAGAGCAAATCGACGAGCGAACCCAAAATAGCCCCCACCAGGATTGCGAGCGGGAGTGAAATCCAATAATTATGGGTACTGACGCTGATCTCGTAACCAATATAGGTTGAAAGAACTGCCTGACCAGACTGGGCAAAATTAACAACGCGAGTTGATCTCCAGACCAGCACTAGTGCCAGCGCCATGAGTGAATAGATTGCTCCGCTGCTGATTCCAATGAGGAGAGTGTCAATAAACATGATCAAAATCCTAAATATGCGGTTCGAAGTTCGGGATCAGCAATCAGATCAGCTGGCGTTCCGGCCTTAACTAATTCACCGAGATTCAAAATCAACCCGCGGTCGGCGATCTTCAGCGCGCTTACTGCGTTCTGTTCGACAAGTAACACCGTCAGACCAAATTGGTTTTGCAAGTGGCTGATTGCTACAAAAATCTGTTCGATGATGAGTGGAGCTAATCCCAGCGATGGTTCATCGAGAAGTAATAATTGTGGGCGCGAGATTAAGGCGCGGGCGATCGCAAGCATCTGCCGTTCTCCTCCGGAAAGCGAATCAGCGCGCTGATTTAAGCGAGATGCGAGCACCGGAAAAATGGCGAGAGATTCTTGGGTTGCAATAGCGACATCCAACTTATCTTTTCTCCAGAGGCCACCTAGTGCGAGATTCTCCGAAACCGTTAACTCTGGGATTACTGACTTTCCTTCTGAAACATGCACAATGCCTTGTCGCACCAAATCCTCTGGTTTCTTGCCCAGGATTGAAATCCCGTTCCAACTTGCGCTCCCCTGCTTTGGTGCGATGAGACCGCTCAGCGCTCGAATTAAAGTGCTCTTACCAGATCCATTCGATCCGATAACTGCAACTAATTCACCGGGAACAATATGGAAGGAGAGATCGCGAATCGCACGAATCGCACCGTAGTCAACCGAAAAATCTTGGACTTCTAAACCGCTCTTCATAACGTTGCCTCGCTGCCCAAGTAGGCAGTAATCACTTCCGGATTTTCGCGGATTTCCGCAGGAGTGCCGTGAGCTATCAGTTGACCAAAATTGAGTACGTAGATGCGATCACACACATTCATGATGACATCCATGTGGTGTTCAACCAGTAAGACCGACTTATCTGTACGAAATTTGAGAACGAACTCTTTGAGCCAGGCAATATCTTCGACGCCCAATCCGCCGGCAGGTTCATCGAGAAGCAGGGTGGTGGGCTCGGAGATAAGTGCGCGTGCTAAGGCAACTCGCTTGGAAATTGGGTATGGCAATGAGGCCGCATCTCGATCTGCGTAGTCTGTAATATCTAACTCGCGCAGGACTCCTGCTACGCGGGATTGCAGCGCGGTCTCCGCAGCTCCATCTAGACCAAGGAGCGCTCTAAAAAAGTTATGTTTGCTTAAATTTGTGGCACCGACTAAAAGATTTTCAGTGACAGATAAATCGCTGAACAGCCCGACTCCTTGCAGGGTTCGCGAGAGACCTAAGCCGGTTAGTTCGTGGACTTTTGGCCAGGAGCGTTGCACTCCACCGATGTAGAGGCAACCAGATGTCGGAGTAACTAATCCACTCAAAACATTGAAGAGGGTTGTCTTGCCTGCACCGTTGGGCCCAATGATTCCTACTACTTCACCTGGATTGATCTCAATCGAAACATCAGATAGGGCTCGTAGCCCTCCGAAATCTACTGTTACAGATTCCAGCCGAATCGCCGCGGGGTCATGCATTGCTGCCACCCCTCACCATTGTGTCCAACACTAATTAGTAAATTCTAGGTACTCGAGGCGCAATGCGCGTGACTATTTCATAGTTAATCGTGTTGGCGGCGGCGGCCCACTCATCAATTGAATAGCCGTCGCCCCCCATGACCGTTACGTAGTCCCCTGCCTGCGCGTCAGAGTCCCATCCGAGATCAACGACGCATTGGTCCATTGAGATTCGACCGACGAGTGGTGCTTTGCGCCCAGCAAAGGAAACTCCTACAGCGTTAGATGTCGAACGAGGGAGTCCATCGGAGTAACCCATCGCTACCACGCCCAACTTTGTGTCGTGGGTCAGAACTCCAGTTCCACCATACCCAACAGCATCGCCAGCTTTGGCCCTCTTTACCAAATGCAGCTGCGCTTTTATCGTCATCGCCGGTCGCACATTGAATTCGCTGCCCGCGCCCATGTTTTTAACGTCTGGGCTGAGACCGTACATTGCTATCCCAAGGCGCACCATAGAGTGATGAGCAGCAGGATTGCTAAGAATCGCAGCAGAGTTTGATAGATGCACGGTGGTTGGAATCAACCAAGATTCTTCCAGCGCAATGAGTCTGGTTTTAAATTCAAACATTTGCGTGAAATTGAATTCCGAGTCGGGTTCATCGGCTCTAGCAAAGTGAGACCAGAAACCAGCAAGCTCAAATTCCGATTTATGATCAGATGCATACCTAAGAAATTCTTCCCAGTCATCGAGAATGCCTCCGCGTCGCATTCCAGTGTCTACTTCAAAGTGCAGGCGAGGTTTGATGTGAACACGTTTCGCGGTCTCTAAGATCTCCGCAAATAATTCAACCGAAGATACCGAGAGATCAATATTATTTTTAAGCGCAGCTTCAAAGTCATCGTGGGGTGGAGTCAGCCAAGCGATAATAGGAACTTCTATACCCGCTTCCCGCAGGGCGATCGCTTCTTCGAGCAAAGCGACTCCCAACCAGGTTGCTCCAGAATCAATAGCGGTAGTCGCAACGGGAATAAGTCCATGACCGTAGGCATCGGCTTTTACAACGGCCAAGATCGGCGCAATGGTGCGTTTTCTTACTTCAGCAATATTGTGAGCGATCGCGTCAAGATCGATCTGAACGATGGCGCGCATCTTAAATTCTCTCGATAACAACCATGGCAGATGCAATTCCTGCATCGTGCGAGAGCGTGAGATGGACCTTTAGGCCAGCGACCCTGGCTGCAAGTGCACCAGTAAAGATGAATGCCGGTTTGCCCGACTCCTGATTGATAACTGCGGCATCGTGCCATGAGAAGAGATCACGGGCGTCGAGCGCCTTAACCAGCGCCTCCTTGGCGGCAAAGCGTGCAGCGAGTGAAGAAACCTTCAGGAGCGCCTCTCGCTCGGTGAAGATGCGCTCTCGCAGGGCAGGAGTGCGATCCAGTGATTCTTGAAAACGAGCGATGTCGACGACATCTATTCCGATTCCTTCAATCATGATGGCTGCCTCTCTGAAGGCCAGGCGCGATCTGCAGCGATGAGGAAGACCAGTATGGATCCCCCAAGAAATGCTCCGCCGATGAGATCGCTAAACCAATGCGTGTTACGTATGAGCGAAACTAGGCAGACGGTTGTTGTGACCAACCCAACGAGGGAAAAGAGGGCGAACGATCGCTTCGCACCAAAAGCTGTGTACCGATAAATCAAATATGCCAAGGCGCCCCACGTCAGCAGCGCATTTGAGGAGTGGCCACTGGGATAGGAACCAACAACTCCGGTGTGGTACGTATCAAAACCTAATCGTGGCTTGGTTCGGCCAAAAAACATCTTTGCCAGCCCGACGACGCCATTAAGTAGGAGTAGCGCAGCGAGCGAAAAATTGATGGGGCGCCAAGACTTATATTTGTAAGCGATCAAGACCGCAGTTACCAGCAGACACGTAGCAGTCAAACTTCGCAGACCCAAATCATCAAGCGCGAGCAAGAGGTGACTCGACATCCCCCTGAAGGTGTGATGCCTGATCGCAGCAATCCTGTCATCGAGGCGGAATAGGTAACTCTTTGTAAGCACTTGTTCGGTAACTATCACAAAGGCTACGAAGAGCGCGAGAGAAACCTTTATCGCACGGTTGCGTTGCTGCCGGCGATGAATTTCCAGCGAGCCCCAGTTCATTCGACCGTGACCGACTTTGCTAAATTGCGAGGTTGGTCGACATCATTACCCCGAGCGACAGCCATCTCGTAAGCGATAACCTGCAGCGGAACTACCGCCAACACTGGTTGCAGGAAATCATGCGATGTAGGAATACGAATGTTGTGGGTTGCACTTGCCAAGTCGCTATCCCCGATCGCAATCACGATTGCGCCGCGTGCTTTCACCTCTTGCACATTACTGGCCATCTTTTCGTATAGCGGAGTATTCAAGGGCGGCATGATCGCGACAACCGGAGTTCCATCATCAATCAGCGCTATCGGTCCGTGCTTCAGCTCTCCGCCAGCAAAGCCTTCAGCATGCATGTAAGCCAACTCTTTGAGCTTCAATGCGCCTTCTAGGGCGGTGGGAAATCCGACATGGCGGCCCAGAAAAAGTACGGATGTGGAATCTTTGAAGTCACGAGTGAGCGCACGCAATGGCTCCACGGTTTCGAGAACTTGTTCCACCTTCGAAGGTAGGTCGGCGATTTCAGCGCCTATCTCTGCGTAAAACTCTTCAGTGATGGTGCCACGGACGCGGCCCAAATGCAGCGCAATTAGATACATTGCGATGAGTTGAGTTGCGAAGGCCTTGGTAGAAGCAACTGCAATTTCTGGTCCTGCATGCGTATAAAGGACCGCATCGGATTCACGGGGAATCGTTGAGCCATTGGTATTGCATACGGCAAATACTCGAGCGCCATGAGATTTGGCGTAGCGCAGCGCCATCAGGGTATCCATCGTCTCGCCCGATTGCGAGATTGGAATTACCAAGGTCGATGAGTCCACTGCTGGATCGCGATAGCGATACTCAGAGGCCAGTTCGACATCAACGGGAACATTTGCCCACTTTTCGATCGCATACTTGCCTACAAGTCCAGCGTGGTAGGCAGTACCGCAAGCAATGATGACGACCTTGGAAATTCCCTCTAAATTAATTCCTGAAGTGATCTCTTCATTTAATCCAGCTGTGCGGCCTATCAAGGTATCGGCGATTGCCTTTGGCTGTTCATAAATTTCTTTAAGCATAAAGTGCGGATATCCGCCACGCTCCGCCGCAGAGGCATCCCACGAGATTTCAAATTCGCGAGGCTTAAGAACATTGCCATTGATATCGGTAACCACGATGGAGGTAGCGGTGATATCAACAACCTCATCCTGGCCCAGTTCCAAAGCGTGCTTGGTGTGAGAGATAAAGGCTGCGACATCTGAAGCGAGGAAGTTTTCGCCTTCTCCGACGCCAACTACGAGCGGTGAATTGCGGCGAGCACCGACGATGCGACCAGGCTCATCGCTATGGATTGCAAGTAAGGTAAATGAACCACGCAATTGGGCGCAGACTTCACGCATTGCCGCAGCAAGATCGCCGTCATGAGATTTGCGAGCATCGCTCAGTAAATGCACGACAGATTCCGTGTCGGTCTCAGATTTAAATATATGGCCACGCTTCTCGAGAAGTTCTCGTAGCTCCACATAATTCTCGATAATTCCATTGTGGATGAGGGCAAGCTTTCCTTCATTATCCAAATGCGGGTGAGCGTTGAGATCGGTTGGGCCTCCATGAGTTGCCCAGCGGGTATGGCCGATACCAGAGTGCGAGTTAGGGTTTGTTTCGCCGAGGGAAGTTTCAAGATTTGTGAGTTTGCCAGCACGCTTTTCGATCCAGAGCGGCTCCCCCTGGGCAATAACAAGGGCAATTCCAGCAGAGTCGTAACCGCGATATTCCAAACGGCGGAGTCCTTCAAGTACGGGAGAGAGGGCCAGGGCCTTACCGGTGTATCCGACAATGCCACACATGGCGGTTACTCCTTTAAGTGGTGGTTACGAGAGTTCAGATCTTACTAGAGCGGCCAATTCCTCGGCTATCCGCGCAGCCAATTGTGCGCTCTGCGCCTCCACCATAACGCGAACCAAACTCTCGGTTCCCGATGCGCGAACCAGAATTCGCCCGGAAGATCCTAGTTCTGCTTGGCGCAGGTCAATCTCGCTCTTTATCTTTTCCGAAGTCGATAGCTTCTCTTTGGATACATTCTTTACATTTATCAACTCTTGTGGAAAGCGTTCCATGACCTTGCTCAATTCTGACAGTGGCTTACCACTGGATTTGATCGCCTGCATCAGATGAAGCGCGGTCAATAAACCGTCGCCGGTATTTGCATAGTGGCGCATGATGATGTGACCTGATTGCTCTCCGCCTAAAACGAAATCATCTGCCAACATTTTTTCAAGAACATAGCGGTCGCCAACGGCAGTAGTTTCGACGTTAATGTCGAGGGCTTCCATAGCCTTAAAGAATCCCAAATTACTCATTACTGTTCCAACGATGGTCTCATTCTTGAGCAAACCTCGGCTCTGCCAATCGGCAGCCAAGATCGCCATAATGAAATCGCCATCGATTTCATTTCCATTTCCATCAATGGCTAAGCAGCGGTCAGCATCTCCATCATGGGCGATTCCTAGATCCGCTCCTGTTTCCAGGACCTTCGCCTTAATATTTTCGAGGTGAGTTGATCCGCAATTTTCATTGATATTCCAACCATCTGGCTCGTGAGAAATTGCGATCACTTCTGCGCCCGCACGCGTATAAGTCTTAGGAGCGACCCGCGAGGAAGCACCATTGGCGCAATCCACAACGACCTTGATTCCATTTAGATTCATGGTCAGCGAGTTCAAGAGGTGAAATATGTAGCGTTCTGCGGCGGAGTCATCGTTAATCACGCGGCCTACATTGCGGCCAGTCGGACGTTGCCAGGTTTCACCCATTCGTTTTTCAATAGCGGCCTCGAGTGCATCATCAAGTTTTCCGCCACCCTTTGCAAAGAATTTAATTCCATTATCTGGCATGGGATTGTGCGATGCGCTGAGCATTACGCCAAGGTCTGCGCCGCTTTCAGCGACGAGATGTGCAATGGCAGGTGTTGGAAGAACGCCGACGCGATAAACATCGACTCCAGCGCTGGCTAAACCAGCAACGACAGCTGCCTCTAAGAATTCACCAGATGCGCGCGAATCTTGGCCAACGATTGCTTTAGGGCGGTGTCCTTCGAAGGCGCCGAGTTCTCCAAGAATATGCGCAGCAGCGATCGAAAGATCAACAGC